>JBEKCN010000748.1:0-3248 GCA_050014855.1 Streptosporangiaceae bacterium
CCTCGCCGGTGACCGGCTGAGGTCCCGCTTCGCCGGTGACCGTCACGTCGCCTCCCTGGTCATGCTTAACAAATCCCTTGCCAAAGTCAACGATATGGCTGACGCGCGCAACTGGTCAACAACTGGAGGTGACCTGGGAGTTCGCGTCAAAGCCCGACGCGGCGGAGAATTGACGCATGCGTTTCCCCCGAGCGCCTAAGGCCCTGCGCCGGCCTGCCCGCTGGGGGGCCCTGGTGGCCGGTGCACTGCCGCTGCTGGCATTCCCGGCTCCTAACCTGTCGGTGCTCGCCTGGTTCGCGCTGGTGCCGGGCCTCCTGCTGATCAGCCACTCACCGTCGGGGCGTGAGGCAGCGGTACGGGGCTGGTGGCTGGGCTGCGGCTACTTCGTGGCCGCGATGTGGTGGCTGGCCCCGGAGATCGGGCCCGCGGTGCTGATCGTCGCGGTCGTGTTCGGTGTCCTCATGGCGCCGTTCGGCGCCGTGGGATGGCGGCTGCTGCGTCCGCCGGTCAACGTGCGCCGGGCGCTGGCCGCGCTGGTGGTCGTGCCCAGCTTCTGGCTGCTAACCGAGTGGATCCGGTCCTGGCAGGCGCTCGGCGGGCCGTGGGCGGTGCTGGGGGCCAGCCAGTGGCAGCACCCGGCCGTGCTCGCCCTGGCCGCGGTGGGCGGCGTGTGGCTGATCAGCTTCGCGCTGGTGACCGCGAACACCGCCATCACGATCGTCATCGTCTCCGGCCGGCTGGCGCCCCAGCTGGTGGCGGCCGTGGCGGGCGCGGTCGTGGTGGCCGCCGGGCCGGTAGCGTTCGCGCTGACCCCGTCGGCTCCTACGCCCGGTTCGGTCACGATCGCGCTGGTCCAGCCGGGTGTGGCGAGCAACGGCACGGTCCCGGTCAACGGCAGCCAGATACTCACCGCCACCCTCAGCCGGAACGGCACCCTGAGCAAGGTGCGGCCCGACCTGATCGTCTGGGGCGAGAGCAGCGTCGGGTTCCACCTGCAGGCAAATCAGGGGCGGCTGCGGGATATCGAGCAGATCGCGGCCACCGACCACGCGGAGATCCTGGCCGACCAGGACTTCTACGTCAACAAGGACCAGCACAGCAAGGTCGCCGTGCTGGTTGGGGCCTCCGGGATCGAGGGCACCTACACCAAGACCCGGCTGGTCCCGTTCGGCGAGTACATCCCGTTCCGCTCGGCGCTGTCCTGGCTGACCAGCATCAGCAAGGCGGCGTCGGTCAACATGGTGCCGGGTCACGGGGCGCACCCCTTGCAGGTCACCGAGCCGGGCGCACGGACGCTGACCATCGGCCCGCTGATCTGCTTTGAGTCGGCATTCCCGGACATGTCCCGGGTGGACACCGATCGCGGCGCGCAGGTGATCGTCTACCAGACCGCCGACTCGACCTTCCAGGGCACCTGGGCCCTGGCCCAGCATGCGTCGCTCGGCGCGCTGCGCGCCGCCGAGACCGGCCGCCCGGTTGTGCAGGCTGCGCTGACCGGGGACTCGGCCGCCTTCGACGCCCGGGGGCGGGTCCTGGCCTGGATGAGCGGTTCACAGCACGGGGTGATCTCAGTTCGGCTCACCCTTCCGGCGGCCTCGTCGCGGACCATCTACGACCGTCTGGGTGACTATGTGCCCTGGACGTCGGTGGGTATCGCCGTGCTGTTCGGTTTTGCATCACTGGCTGGCTGGATGCGCCGCCGTGGTCATTCTGGCGGCAAGGGTGGTGCGGTCGGCGACGATGAGGCAGACTATGATGCAGGCACCGGGTTGCACGTACCGGGCTAGTTCCTTCGGGCAGGCGTGAGGACGCAGGGGAAGGCGAACCTCGTCGTCGGCCAGGAGGAATTGTGTCTGCACAAGGTGTTTTGCATGTTCATTCAGCGCCCCCGGCGCTGTGCCCGCACATCGAGTGGGCCGTGGCGGGGGTTCTTGGTATGCCCGTAGACCTGCCCTGGGTCAGTCAGCCCGCGGCGCCCGGCACCCTGCGCGCCGAGCTTACCTGGGAAGGGCGCCCCGGCACGGCCGGAGCGGTCACCTCCGCGCTTGCCGGCTGGAACCGGCTGCGCTTCGAGGTCACCGAAGACGCCAGCCCCGGTTGCGACGGGGTCCGGCACAGCTACACGCCGACGCTCGGCACGTTCACCGGGGTGACCAGCGGTAGCGGGGACATTCTGATCCCGGAGGGGCGCCTGCGCGCCGCACTGGCGATATCCGAGTCTGATTCCGCGCTGCGTACAGAGCTGGACCGGCTGCTCGGCCGGGCCTGGGACGAGGAACTGGAAGCTTTCCGCTGTGGCGGCGACGGCGCCCCCGTGCGCTGGCTGCACGCCGCGGGCTGACCTTCACCGGCCTTCGCTCGTCCCGACTGACCGTCCTCGGCTAACGAGGGCCGCACGGGCGCCCGGGACGAGCGGCCCCCTCCGCCGCGCCGATTACTTCACCCGCTTACCTCACCCGCCACCATGGCCGCGATTGAGTTGATTCCCGATGGTCCGAAGTGGAAGCCGCCGAGCACCGCAGTATCCGACGACGCTGTGCGCGTGTTCGGCTCGGGCTGTACCGTCGTGCCACCTTGACGCTCGTCCTCAGGACAGCGGGCGCCGTGCCCGATATTCTGGCCATGCCCTCGCCGCCCGGCTCGAGCGCGGTGGTGATGGTGAGACTGGATGGTCGTCCCGCGCTTGGTCGGTGCGGGACGGACGTGGCGTGAGCTGCGGATTTTCGAGCTGGCGATGCTGCCCGCCGTGCCTTACCGGAGGGAGGCAGGCCGAGGCCGGGCCACGCCATATACGAACACACTAGCGATGTCAAAGCGCCTATGCGAACATTATATCGATGGGCCATCAGGGGACAAACTCACCAACTTCAAAGTGTGATCCCCCCATCACGGAGTATGAGCAAGCCTAGGTGGAGAGTTAGATGATCAAGGTTTCCAAGCCAGTCCGCGACGGCTCCGTGCGCGTCACGTTCGCCCTGCCCGCCAACGAGCCACCAGGGGCGGTGTCCGTGGTCGGCAACTTCAACGACTGGAACCCCTTCACCCACCCACTGCGCAAGCGCTCCAACGGCACCCGGAGCACAGTGGTGACGGCCCGGCCGGGGACCACACTCCAATTCCGCTATCTGGCCGAGGGCGGCCACTGGTTCGACGACGAGGCCGCCACCGTCAACGGTCATGGAGCCACCTTCTCGGTCTGACGTGGGCTGTCCGGACACGCTATTGGCCGCCAGCCGGGTGCCGCCGCA
>JBEKCN010000749.1:0-3246 GCA_050014855.1 Streptosporangiaceae bacterium
GTGGGATCCGGCAGCGCAAGGCCCGCAGGCGGCCGAACCGGCCGAGGCGGGCGCGTACGACACGCTCACTCGCTCGGCGGGAGCCGTCGGCGCTCGGCCGCTGACGGTTACCGGCCCGCTGCGTCAGACGCAGGCCGCATACCGGCTGCAGGTGCGCCTGGTGGAGTCCTGATTAGGGATAACAGATCGTTATCACTGCTCTGGCCGGATACAGCGTCGCTCCAAGCGCTCAGAACCGTCTCGCGTGCTGGGTGCCGCGCACTAGCGGGTCCCGGACGGTGGCCCGGCGGTCGCCGGGCCGCGGCTGAGCTCGAAAACGGTTCTCTCGCCCGGGCACAGCTCGCGGACGTCGCCGGATGCTCCGACCCGGACGGGACGGCTGACGCCCTCGAGGCTGACGGCTAGTGTCAGGCGATCGCCGGTGAGCGTGACCTGGATTGGGGTTCCCCGGAACTGCATCGGGAACGACAGACCGTTGAGCCGGCCCGGGAGCCGGGGCTCAAAGTACAGGACTCCGTCGCGGACGAAGGTGCCGGCGTAGTTGGCCTGCACGAGGTCGAGCGTCCCGGCCATGACACCCATATGGATGCCTTCCTTGGTCGTGCCGCCTTGGATGTCATCGGCATCGCTGTTCAGCGCGACAAGGAACCGCTCCCATGAGCTGTCCGGGTCGATGGCGGCCAGCACCCCGGCATGGGTGACAAAGCTCAGCGTCGAACCGTGCGACGTGCGCCGGTCGTAATACGCGACGTTCCGCGCCACCGTGTCGGCATGGTAGACGTACCCGAGCCGCCCGAAGATCTCGTGGAGCTCCTCGTCCCTGAACAGGAAGAACAGCATCACCGTGTCGGCCTGCTTGGTGACCTTGTACCGGTTGGGGTCCTTGCCCTCCGCGCGCAAGATCCGGTCGAGCCGCTGGATGTTTCCGTACTTCGCCCGGTAGCCATCCCAGTCCAGCTCCTCGAGGTCTTCATACCCCTCGAACTGGCTAATGATCCCGTCTCCCTGGAACGGGACGAACATCCGGCGGCTCATGTCCTGCCATACCGCCAGCTCGTCGTCGCCGATGCCCAGCCGCTCGCGTACTTCCGCCGCGCGGCTCGCGGGCAGCAGCGCCGGCAGCTGGCCGGCGATGCCGCACAGCCACGCCACCAGGACATTGGTGTAGGCGTTGTTGCGCAGCCCGCCCTGCGCCGCATCCGGGTACTTCTCATGGAACTCGTCCGGGCCCATCACGCCATGGATCTCGTACCGCTCACGATCGGGATTGAAGCGGGCCATCGACGCCCACAAGCGCGCGATCTCGAGCATCATCTCCGCGCCATAATCGCGCAGGAACGCCTGGTCGCCGGTGGTCTGGTAGTAGTGCCAGATGTTGTAGAAGATCGCCGCGTTGACATGCCGCTGGTTGCGGCTGAGGTCCGGCTCCCACCGGTCCGAAACCGGGTTGAGGTGGACCCGCTGGGTCTCCTCGATTCCCTCGCTCCCGCTCTGCCACGGGAACATCGCACCCCGCAGCCCCGCCTCCCGCGCCGCCGCCCGGGCCTCGCCGATCCGCCGGTAGCGGTACATCAGCAGCCCGCGCGTGACCTCGGGCAGCCGGACATTGAAATACGGAAAGGCGTAGATCTCATCCCAGAACACATGCCCGCGATAGGCCTCACCGTTGAGGCCGCGGGCGGGCAGCCCCGCGTCCAGGTCAGCGGTGTTCCGGGAGCAGACCTGCAGGACGTGCGCAATGTGCAGCCGTAGCAGCAGCTGCACGCGCTCGTCCCCGGACACCCGCACGTCGCACACCCGCCACAGCTCCTCCCACGCCGCGGCGTGGCGCTCGAACGTGGCGGCGAAATCGGTGTGACGGGCCGCCGACGTGGCCGCCTTCACCCGCGTGTCGCTGACCGCCGGGTCCCGCGACGTGTAGAACGTCGCCAGCTTCTCCACCCGCGTCGCCACGCCCTGCTGCACGTCAAAGGCCAGGATCTGCTGGACGTAGTCCTCCATCTGGTAGAGCCTCCGCTCGGCCTGGAGCGGCTGATCGCCCCGGAACACCCGCGTGCGGGCCGCCTGGCCGATGTACAGATTCGACTGCCGGGTCTCGACCTTCAGCGCGATAACCTCCGGGCCGAACGTCCGCGGGCCCACCGGGTTCAGGTGGCGGCCTTCCAGCTGCCGGTAGCGGGCGACCCCGGCATTGCTCACCCGGCCGTCGATCGCCGTGACCACTTCAACGCGGCCCGACCAGTTCTCCGCCACCAGCGTCCACTCGATCCCGCCATGGTGCGGGTCCGCCATGCTGACGAACCGGCGGCTGCGCAGCGTGGTCACGCGGCCGTCGCGGTCGCGGAACCGGAGGTGGCGGATCACGGCCGCGTACCGGATGTCCAGCTCGTGCCGGTACTCGAGCAACTCCATGTCGGTCATCCGGATCGCGTCCCCGCCCTCGACCCGCAGCTGGAGAACCAGCCAGTTCGGCAGGTTCACCAGATCCTCGTTGAGCACGGGCAGGCCGCCCAGGATCGTCGTCTCGCGGTTGTACCCGCCATGCACGTAGGTGCCGGGATAATGCACGCCGTCGGCTTCTTCCCACTCCGCCGTGCCCCGCGTGCACAGGTAGCCGTTGCCGGTCGAGGTCAGCGCTTCGCGAAGCCCCTCCGCCCCCGGATCAAAGCCGTCATACGCTAGCCGGAAACCATCCACGGCCCCTCCTCGTGGCATCGGCACGACCGCCGTAACCTCTGGCGCCGCACGGCGGCCGATCATCGGAAACAGCCCGTGACACCGTTGCTAGTACATCACCGACTGCAGTCAGCCGGGCTGCGGGCCCGGCGCGTCTGCGCGTTTAGGGACGAATGTCCTGTCCTGGCGGGACGTCGGCTCCGTCCACTAGCCGCCTGCCCGGGGAATGCTGCAGGGTGGTATCAGATACGGTGCCGCACGGAGGAGGGCATGATGGCGAATCTCAGTTCCGTGCTTGCGCAAGCGGCGGCCGAACATGGCGACCGCCCGGCTGTGCGCCTGGACGACCTGGTGCTGAGCTACTCGCAGCTGCGGGACACCGCAGGCCGCGCGGCGGCCCTGCTGTCGTCTCTGGGGGTGGTGCCTGGTGACCGGGTCGGCGTCATGCTGCCGAACGTGCCCGCCTTCCCGATCGCTTTCTACGGTGCGCTCGCCGCCGGAGCTGTTGTCGTGCCGATGAACCCGCTGCTGAAGAACCGCGAGGTCGCCCACTACGTCGGGGATTCCGGG
>JBEKCN010000750.1:0-3623 GCA_050014855.1 Streptosporangiaceae bacterium
GCGGGCCGCCAGCAACTGCTGCCACTGTCCTGCCCGGGGCCCCCACTGCCGCGCGCTGCGTCGCCTGCCAGCACGGGCACGCGGGCCATGTCATAGCAGGTAGTTCATAGCGAAACTTTCATGGCCAGAATTTCGTGGCTGGCCGAACCGGCAGCGGCGCGCGGCGCGCGCCTGGCGTTCAGGGCCCCCTGATGGCTGCAACCGGCCTGCAATCAAAAGCAAACCGGGGGGCACAGGTGCGGGCTCTTCAATCAAAAAGTCATCACCGAAGCAAGCGCCGGGTCCACTGCATTCCCGCCAACCAATGACGAGGGGAGTGATGATGATGACCGGCCATAAGCTCATTGTCATTCCCGCCCTCGTGCTGGCGGCTGCGGCTGGTTTGGCAGGATGCGGCTCTGCAAGGGCCCCTGCGCCCCGGCCCACGGTCACCCGCACGGTGACAGCGCCCGCACCTAAGCCCTCGCCCAGCACCACTACAGCACCGCCTAAGCCAGCACCGGCTATTCCCGCACAGCCTGCGTCGGGACTTAACACGTCGGGACTCACCAACTGCGGCGGTGGCGTCTACGCGGGGGCCAACACGAGCTGCCCGTTCGCGCTGAATGTCGCGGCCGATTACACCGGTCCCGGCGACGATTATGCCAACAGCCCCCTCACGGGATTGTCTTACACCATGAGCTGCCTGCCGTCCGCGAACGCTGGCGGCTGGGTGAACTGCACGGGCGGCATCAACGCTTCCGTCTGGTTCGACAGCGCTGCCGCGCCTTCGAGCCCGTTGCCTGATCCTGCGCCCTCGCCCAACTGGTCCGGGTACGAATCTACCGGGGGGACGTACACCAGCGTGTCCGCCTCCTGGACCCAGCCGACCGTGACGTGCAGTGGCTCCACGGCCACCCAATCCGCCGCCTTCTGGGTCGGCCTGGACGGCGCCGCTGGCTCGCAGACGCTGGAGCAGATCGGCACCGGGGCGGACTGTAATGATGGCACGGCCGATTACTACGGCTGGTTCGAGATGCTGCCTGCCCAGCCCTCGCAGATTACCTTCTCCAACACGGTCGCGCCCGGCGACGCAATGAGCGCCTCGGTGGTGACGAATGGCGATGGCGTATTCACGCTGACACTGAGCGATAGCACCCAGGGCTGGACCCGGACCACACAGCAGACGTCCGCGAACGCGCAGCCCAGTTCGGCAGAAGTCATTGCTGAGGCGCCGACGATTACCGCCACCAACACCGAGTTTCCGCTAGCCAACTTCGGCACGGTGAATTTCACTGGTGCGGACATCAACGGGCAGCCGCTGGATCGTGCCAGCACGACCGGGCTGGCCCTGGTTTCGGGAGGTACCACCGAGGCCGCCCCGTCAACGATAACCAACGGGGATAGCTTCTCCGTCTCAACGCCCTGAGCGGGCCTGTGGCCCACCTGGTACGAGGACACCGGCCCGGTCGAACTAACTCGCTGGTGATCAGCACAGACGCCTACGGGGCATCCTGGTGCCACTGTTCTGACTTACTACTGCTGATTCTCGAACACTTCTTATTTGTATACGTGCTCTGACTCTGGCCGTTGGCCGTGGGCAGCGTCCCCGACATGGTGCTCGCCGCCATATCTGACGACATTCCGTTGCCGCTGCCGCTCAAACGGACACGAGCGGGCCCGGGATTATCGCGGGCCTGTTCCTGCTGGAGGCCGGGCGAAGCCACTGGCCCGCCGCCTTCGCCAAAGGCCTCATTACGATTTTGGTAGGCCGGGGCCGACTGGGGCTCTTCTGGCATACTCATTTACTGTGCTCCCCACTGCTGAGGAACGCCTCCACGACGGGAGCGAGGCGTTCTGCGCTGGCGCCCAGCTCAAGGTGGCCGCCGTGATAGATATGCAGCTGGCTGCGCGGTATCAGCCGGTGCATGATCCGCGCGTTAACCACCGGGATGATGGGGTCGTCGTCACCGGCCAGGATCAGGGCGGGCGGCCGCAGCCTCGGCAGCAGCGGGAGGCTGGTCCAGCCGAAGCTCGAGAGCAGCTGGTAGTAGTAGCCCCGGGTCCGCCCCGAGCGTGCCGTGGCGTGCAGCAGGTCACGGGCCACGGCCGGGTCTTGCCGCGCGCTGCCGCCGTACAGCTCACCGGCGATGCGGGCCGCGTGTCCCGGGTCCCGGTGGCGACGCGGCGTGAGCATGCGCAGCAGGACCCGCGGATGCCCGGGGACCATCAGCGCGCCTGGCCCGGTCGCCACTAGCACCAGGCGGCGCACCCGGTCCGGGCGGCTCGCGGCGAACTGCTGCGCGAGCCCGCCGCCCCAGGAAATGCCCAGGACATCGGCCTGCTCATAGCCGAGCTGGTCGAGCAGGCCAGCCAGCAGCGGGGCCGAGGTGCCAAGGTGGTAGGGGACCACCGGCGCCGGGGATCCGCCGATGCCCGGCATGTCGAACCGGATGACTCCCCGCTGCGGATCCAGCGCGTCCACGAACGGCTGCAGCGCCTCCAGGCTCGCACCGATGCCGTTGCACAGCAGCAGCGGCGGCCACTCCGGATTCCCCTCTCGCACCGCGACCCGCATGGTCCAGCGGCCGATCGCCAGGATCCTCATCCGCTCAGCCGCAGCATCCGGCCGCAGCCGCCATCGGACAACTTGACCAAGGCCGGTTCCCAGGTGGTTCCGACCAGTCGGCCTGGGACGGGACGGGTCAATGGTCATAGACGTATGTTCCTGGCGCGTCACATATCGGCGCCAGCCCCCCGCCGCCCAGCTCGCCGGGCGCCGCCTTCTCCTCGCCGCAGCGCTCGGCCAGCCAGCCCGCGTAATCCGGCCACCAGGACCCGTGGCAGGTCTCCGCGCGGCGCAGCCACTCCTGGGGGTCCTCCGGGCACTCCTTGGCCAGCTGGTAGCGGGCCTTGTCGTTGCCGGGCGGGTTGACCATCGCGGCGATGTGCCCGCTGGTCGACAGCACGAACCGCTGGCGGCCGGAAAGCAGCTGGGTGGACTGGTAACAGCTCTGCCAGGGGCAGATGTGGTCGGTGATCCCGGCGACCAGATAGGCGTCCCGGTCGACCGCAGCCAGGTCCACCGGTGAGCCGAGCATGGTCGCGCCGCCCGGCCTGACCAGTGCGTTGGCCGCGCCCATCTCGAGGAAGTCCTGGTGCAGGCCCGCGGTCATCCGGGTGGTGTCCGCGTTCCAGAACAGGATGTCGAACGGCGGCGGCTTCCGGCCGAGCAGGTAGTTGTTGACCCAGTAGTTCCAGACGTCCAGGTAGCCGCGGGCGCGGGAGGCGGCAGCGGCCAGCCGTGCGGTCCGCTCGTCGATGACCGCGCTGGCCAGGCCCGCTCGCGCCTGGTCCAGCACCGTGACCATGAGGGTGACCGCCGCGATCCGTTCCTGCTGGCCCGTGTGCGCCAGGTGCGCGGCCGCCATCGCGGCGATGATGCCACCCGAGCAGGCCCCGGCGAGCACCGTCTGCTCACTCCCGGTGATCCGCGCGGCCGCGTCCATGGCGTCCACGATGGCCTGCCCGTACGTGTTGAGATCCCACTTCGCGTGCCGGGCGTCCGGGTTGCGCCAGGAGATCATGAACACCTGCTGGCCGCGGTCAACCAGGTACTCCACCATGCTCCGGCCGGGCGCCAG
>JBEKCN010000751.1:0-3746 GCA_050014855.1 Streptosporangiaceae bacterium
ACGGCGACCGCGCTCTCAGCCCCGCCCTCCTGCTGCAGGCCGAGAACCGCGTTAGCCAGTGTCAGCAGAATCAGCAGAAGGCCGGTTCCCAGCTGACGGAGGGGGAAGAGGCTGAGGAGGCCGACCACCAGCAAGACGATCTGCATAGGGTCGGAGTACTGGCGGATGAACGCGCGCCAGCGAGGCTCAGCCCTGCCTGCGGCGAGCGTGTTGGCGCCGAACCGGCCGGCCCGCGACGCCGCCTCCGCCGAGCTCAGGCCGTGCCGCGGGTCTGCCCCCTCGGCTCGCAGCACCTCCTCGGCGCTAAGCATGTGCCACGCCGCCTCCGGGGCCAGCGCCTGGCGCTCCGCCCCGGGCACACCGACCAGCCTGGCCTGCACGGGACACCCCCCCTTCCCGGCGGGCTAGGACCCAGACGACCCGAACCCCCGCCGCCGGCCAGCAGCCCCTGCCGGGCGACGGGTCCCGGCAGCGGCGCCACCGGCCCTCAAAGAAGCCGGCGGAATACACCCGCCCATTCTGCCGTCCCTGCATCGCCTCGCGCCATTACCCGCGCCTGACAACTCCCCGCCTTCGCAACCCGGCAGCTCCCCGAACGGCGCTGGCCAACCTCGCGCTCGGCTTGGCGCCACGCGACAACGTTCCGTCGATACGCGCAGCAGATGATCCGCACTCAGCGTAGGAGGCCCACCACCATGCCCGTGGTCATGACGGCACGTCGATGGCGGCGGTGAGGTGAAGAGTGCCGCTGATGGTAGTGCCGGGTGCTGGCAGCGTTCAGTGCTCGCCGACGTCTAGTGTCCCGGTCTTGAGTCCCCTATCACCACTTGAGCCGCCTTTAGCTTCAGCTGACTGGTTCGATGATGACAGGGCGGCCGGAGTGCAATGTGCTGGGAGGACGGGAGATCCCGTGCTGGCGCCGCTGGTATTGTCGCAGGACGAACAGCACACATTAGAGAACTGGGCGAAGCGCCGCAGCACTGCGCAGGACCTGGCGTTGCGGGCACGGATCGTGCTGGCCAGCGCCGAAGGGCATGACAACATAGCCGTGGCCGCCGGCTGGGCGTCAGCCGCAACACGGTGACCAAATGGCGGGCCCGGTTCCTGGCCAGCCGGCTGGACGGGCTGGGTGACGAGCCGCGTCCGGGGTGCCGCGGACGATCAGCGATGCCCACGTGGAGGAGGTGGTGGTGCGCACCCTGGAAGAGGTGCCCGAGGGGGCCACGTACTGGTCCAAACGGGAGCTGGCCAGGCGGGTCGGGATCTCGCCGACCAGCGTGCACCGGATCTGGCGGGCGTTCGGGCTGCAGCCCTGGCGCACGGAAGACTTCAAGATCTCCCCGGACCCGCTGCTGATCGACAAGATCCGCGACGTGATCGGCCTGTACCTGGCGCCGCCGACGAACGCGGCAGTCTTCGCAGTAGACGAGAAGCCGCCAGGCTCACGATCCCCTCCTTGCGCTCATCACGACCCGTTATGCGCGATGCAGACACGCGAGTGGACCTCCACACGGACGATCCAGGCGGCTCTTTGCGCGGGCGCGCGAAGACTCAGGTCGCTCTCGGTAACGGGCTTCCCGTCGGCCTCCGTCCCCGGCTGGCACAGTTCACGGCTGCCGACTGACTATGTGGGCATGGCCGATGTCTCGCGCCGTGCCCGTGGCGCTCGACCCTGTCCGCGGCAGAACCGGACGTTGGCCAATACCACTCGTCACGGCCCAGAGAAGGGTGCTTGTCGCTGCTTCGGAACACGACGGTGTGCCCTGCGGCGGCTGTAGCGATGAGTTCCGGACCTTGGGGCAGTCGTGGAGTTGCAGGCCGTGCCGCGTCCGCCGGCCCGGTACCAGCCCGGCATTAGCCGATCGGGCATTCTACGAAGCAGCGGACCCGGACACGAGGAAGGCGCGATTCTTATGGCGGGACGGCTTGACGGCAAGGTCGCGCTGATCACAGGCGCGGCCAGGGGACAGGGCCGTAGCCACGCGGTGCGCCTGGCTCAGGACGGCGCCGACGTGATCGCGGTGGATATCTGCCGCCAGATCGATTCGGTCGCCTACCCGCTGGCGACGCCGGCAGACCTCGCCCGGACCGTATCGGAGGTCGAGGATCTGGGCCGGCGCATTGTTGCCACCGAAGCCGACGTCCGCGACGCAGCCGCTATGCGGGCCGCTGTGGCCAGCGGGGTAACGCGCCTCGGCTCGGTGGATATCGTGGTCGCCAACGCGGGCATCGGGATGATGTCCCCCGGCGCCAGCCAGGAGCAGGCGTTCCGCGACCAGATCGAGGTCAACCTGTTCGGCGTCTGGAACACCGTCCAGGCCGCTGCCCCGGTCATGATCGAACAGGGCCGGGGCGGCGCGATCGTCCTGACCGGGTCCACGCTCGGCCTGGTCGGCCGCGGCGGCAACGGCCGCGGCGGATCGGACGGCTATTGCGCCAGCAAGCACGCCATCGTGGGCCTGGGGCGTACCTGGGCGCACTGGCTGGCCCCGCACAACATCCGGGTCAACTCCGTGCACCCGGCCGGGGCGAACACGCCGATGGTGATCAATGAGGCGGTGGCGGAGTTGTTTGCCAGCGCTCCCGCGTCCAGCGGCGCCGACGTGGGCAACCTCCTGGACGTCCAGCTCATCGAAGCCGTCGACGTCAGCAACGCGATCGCCTGGCTGGTCTCCGACGAGGCCCGCTACGTCACCGCCATAGCGCTCCCGGTCGACGCCGGCTTCACCGCCAAATAGCCAGGACCTACCCGATACGCATCAACGGGCACCGTGCTGCCGCCTCCCGCTCATCGGCAGATGAGGTCGGCGGGGCGGCAGGCCAGCAATCTTGAGCATGGCGGATCGGCGTGCCTGGACAGAACATCCGTTCTCGCGCGCCCTGGACGACTATCTTGGCCGCCCGCCAGGACGTCCCGAACGGCGGGTCGGTGCGAATTGGCGAGGATGTCGGGCGCCTGGACATCGCCTGATCTGCCGCTCAGACGTCGGCACGAAGCCAACCGGTATTACAGCATAAAGACAGCAAACGCTCCGACCGTATGAGCCGGTGGCACGCTTCGGCCAGCCCATCATGCTGGCGCTGCGGCAGGGTGCGGGTATCTTCGGCCCCGCTCCTGGCCGGCAGGGCCGCCAGCACCACGGCCACGGCGGCGGCGGCCGGGCCGGTCAGGTCCCCGGTCAGCCGCCCCGCCCCGCCGATGGTGGTTTCCAGCCACACCGCCCGGTCATCAAAGGCGCCCCGCCGATGGTGGTTTCCAGCCACACCGCCCGGTCATCAAAGGTGCCCTTGTCACGGTCGGGGGCCGTGCGGGACCGCTCGATCATCTGCTGGGCCAGCGCCCCCAGATCCGCCAGCTCCGCGCCCTGCAGCGCGGCGGCCAGCAGGATAGCGCCCGCGTCCGCGCGGCGGTCTTCGGGCAGCTGATCGGCCCACTCACACAGGGCCCTGGCCCACGAGCTGCTCAGCTGCCCCGCCGCCAGCGCCTCAGCGGTCAGCGGATGCGCGGCCAGGCGCCGGGCCCACTTCACGGCCGAACCAGCGGCCCCGGGGGTGATGCGGGTGAACGCCCGCAGCCAGGCCGCAGGCCCGTACTGCCCATCCGCCTGATGGCCCTGCTGGGCGCTGAACGCGGCCAGCATCTTCGCCCGCGCCGCCGTGTGCTGCGCCCCGGCCTGCTCCAGCCCGATCAGCGCCTCCGCCTGAGCGGCCGTGCCCAGCTCAGCGGCGTCACAGCAGGACAGGTA
>JBEKCN010000752.1:0-3235 GCA_050014855.1 Streptosporangiaceae bacterium
GACCGCGTTCGCCAGGGCCGGGGCGACAGGATTGAACGGTGCCTCGCTCATCGGCTTGGCCCCCAACGGCCCCAGCGGGTCGTGCGAGGCGGCGAACAGCACTTCGGTGCGCGGGACGTCACCGAACTGCGGCAGGTGATAGGTGCGGAAGGCGCGCGTACTGACACGCCCGGCCGCGTCGATGTCGAGGTGCTCGTACAGTGCGGCGCCCAGCGCCTGAGCTACGCCGCCCTGGACCTGGCCCTGGCATTGCCGTGGATTGATGACCGTGCCGGCGTCAGCCGCCTGCACGCTGCGCAGGATGCGGATCTCGCCGGTGGCCGGCTGGACCGCCACCCGGAAGCCCTGCACGTTGAACGACACGGACCGCGGCGTGCCGTCGCTGGCCGCCTCGGCCGCCAGCAGCGCTCCGTCCCGCGGGGAAGCCGCACCGGTCCCGCTCGCCACCGGGCCGGCCAGGGCAGGCCCGGAGCGGGCCGCGATCTGGCCGGCCAGGTCACGGGCCGCGTGCAGCGTGGCCAGGCCGGCCACCACTGTGCCGGTGGAACCGTACGCCCCTGTGTCGTGCTGGACCAGGCGCGTGTCGGCCTGCCGGAGCTCAATCTCCTCCGCGCCGGCGCCCAGGGCATGCGCGGCCAGCTGGCAATGGACCGTGGACGTGCCGTTACCGAACTCGGTGGTGCCCACCCACAGGACGTAGCCGCCGCCGGACCGTTCGGCGATGCGCGCATGGGCGATGTGACCGCCGGGCGGCACCGTGTCAAGCATCGTCACCGCCATCCCGGTACCCGTCATCCAGCCGGGCCCGGCTGGTACCGGCTCACCCGCATCCCGGGCCAGCGCGCCGGCCACCAGGTCCAGGCACTCAGCCAGCCCGTAGCTGGCGATCTGGACGTCGTCGGCCTCTTGCCGCAGCGAGATGAGCCGGTCGCCGGGCCGCACCACGTTGCGCCGCCGGAACTCGAACGGGTCGATAGCCAGCTTGCGGGACAGTTCGTCCAGGGCTGACTCCACGCCGAACGCGGCCTGGGACAGCCCGTAGCCGCGGAACGCCCCCGCCGGGACGGTGTTCGTGTACACCGACCAGCCGTCGATCTTCTTGTTCGGGCAGCGGTAAAGACTGACCGCTTCCCCGCAGCTGTGCATCAGCACCCCACCGGCGTGGTTGCCGTAGGCGCCGGTATTCGCCACCGTCTGGATCGCCAGGGCCGTCAGCGTGCCGTCCGCGGTGGCACCGGCCTGCACGGTGATCCGCATCGGATGGCGGGTGGTCGCCGCGGCGAACTGCTCCTCCCGGGTGAACTCCAGCTGTACCGGCCGCCGCAGCCGCAGCACGGCCAGCGCCACCACGTCCTCGGTCAGCATTTCCTGCTTGCCGCCGAACCCGCCGCCGACCCGGGCGGCCATGACGCGCACGCGGCCGGCCGGCAGGCCGAAGAGCCGGCAGATCGCGTCCCGGGTAAGGAAAGGTGTCTGGGTGCTGGTCCGGAGCACCAGCTGCTCGTCCTCCAGCCAGCCGATCGTGGCGTGCGTCTCCAGGGACGCGTGCTGCACGCGGTGAACGCCGAAGCCGATGCTGACCACGGCCGCCGCGCGGGCCAGGCCCGCCGCGACGTCGCCGACATGGCCGTGGGCCTCCGCGGCGAGGTTACGCCGCGGGTCGGCGATCCCGGCGGCGGCTGTCTTGTCCCCGTGCAGGAGCGGGGCACCAGGTGCCATGGCCTCGTCGGGATCGAAAACGGCGGGCCGCACCCGGTACTCGACGGCGACCCGGGCCGCGCCCAGCTGCGCCGCGGCAGCCGTTTCGGCCACTACGGCGGCGACCCGCTGGCCGGCGAAGCGCACCACCCGGTCGAACAGCAGGGTGTCGAACGGATCATCGGTGATCTGCTCGTGCCGGGCGCTGGAATAGGCCACTGCGGGCGCATCCCGGTGGCTGAGCACCGCCAGCACGCCCGGGACGGCCAGCGCCGCGGTGGCGTCCACCGACACGACTTCCGCGTGCGCATGAGGGGAGCGGACCAGCACCATGTGGGCCAGCCCGGGAACAGCCAGGTCCAGCGTGTACGGCTCGTGGCCGGTGACCACGTCGCGGCTGGCTGGGGCGGGCAGGCTGGCCCCAGCCGGGGTGCCTGCGGGCGGGGTGCCTGCGGGCGGGGTGCCTGCGGGCGGGGTGGTTGCGCGCGCGGTCGCCGCGGGCGGGGTGGCCCCGCGGCTGGGTTCCGGCGGGCGGCCCGGCAGCCGGGCGAGCGCGTCGGCCACGGCCTGGTAGCCGGTGCAGCGGCACAGGTTGCCCTTCAGCGCCCGTGCCGGATCGGCCCGCTGCGCATCGTCCAGAGCCGCGACCGTCATGATCATCCCGGCCGTGCAGAAGCCGCACTGGAATCCCTGGGCGTCCAGGAACGCCTGCTGGGCCGGGTGCAGTTCGCCATCGCTGTCCGCCAGGCCCTCGATCGTGGTCACCGGCTGGCCGACCGCACGCACCGCCGGGTAGATGCAGCTGTGTACGGGCACCCCGCCGACGTGCACGGTACAGGCGCCGCAGTCACCGGCATCGCACCCCTTCTTGACGCCGAACCAGCCCTGCTCACGCAGGAAGGTGCGCAGGCACTGGCCGGGCGCGGGCGCCGCGCCCGCCAGCACGCCATTGATGATCATGACTGCTGCAGCTCGTCGAGGACCTCAAGGGCGAGCTGCCGGCTGATCGCCTCCCGCCAGGCCGGGGCACCGTGCACGTCATCGTGGTAGCGCGGCACCGCCCCGGCCAGCGCGGCGAGCAGCTCGCCTGGCCCCGGCCCCGTGGCGAACCGGAGCTGGACGGGCCGGGTCGTGGCGGCGGTCAGCGTGAGCACCAGGGTCCCGTCCCGAGGGGAACGCCGCCCGATCACCACCGCCGCCGAGCGGCCCAGCGGCGAGAGCGAGAGCTGCCGGAAAGCCGTTGCGCACTGCAGCGCAGCCGCGGGCAGATAAACCGAGCGCAGCAGATCCCCGGGCTGCAGGACGTTCTGGCTGGGCCCGGTCACGAACTCCGCGACCGGGATGCGGCGCTCCGAGCCGCCGGCCGCCCAGATCGTGCACATCCCGTCCAGGGCCGCGGTCAGCGAGATCATCGGCCCGGCAGGCAGCGACAGGCAGATGTTGCCGCCGACCGTGGCCGCATTCCACACCTTGACGGAGCCGAGCAACGCGGCGCAGCAGTGGCCGATCAGCGACGCGGCCGGCCACGGCGGCAGTT
>JBEKCN010000753.1:0-3227 GCA_050014855.1 Streptosporangiaceae bacterium
CGAGGCCGGGCGAGGCAGGCCGGGGCGCGACGACGCCGGGCCGGGAGATGCTCCCGGCGCGGCGTCGTTTAGCCTGGTCAATCCCGGCGCGGGTCCGAGAGCACGACGACGGACCGGGGACCGACGGTGCGGCGCTGGCCGGCGGCCTGGGCCGCGGCGGAACGGCCGGTTGCGGCGGGGTCGTAGGTGTCGACTTCCAGGCGCCAGCCGGCCTTTTCCCGGGTGGCCGGGAGGACGAAGTCCAGCGGCTGCCACCAGGCGTTGACCAGGACCAGGAAATCGTCGTCCAGCAGCGGCCTGCCATCAGCGGCCCGGTCGGGGTCGTCGGATCCGTCCAGGTACAGCGCGATGGCCAGGGCGCTGCCGTCCGACCAGTCGGTGCTCGTCATCTCGGTGCCTGTGGGGGCGAACCAGCGCAGCTCGGATGCTTCTGCGCCGGAAAGGAAGCGCCGGCGGCGGAAGACCGGATGTGCCTCGCGGAGGGCGACCAGCCGCCGGGTGAAGTCGAGCAGTTCCTTGTCGGCGCTGGCCCAGTCGAACCAGGTGATCTCGTTGTCCTGGCAGTAGGCGTTGTTGTTGCCCTGCTGGGTCCGGCCCAGCTCGTCACCGCCCAGCAGCATCGGCACGCCGAACGACAGCAGCAAGGTGGCGAGCATGGCCCGGGACTGGCGCGCGCGCAGCGCGAGAATGCCGGGGTCGCTGGTGGGGCCTTCGGCCCCGCAGTTCCAGGAATTGTTGTCGCTGGTCCCGTCCCGGTTGTCCTCGCCGTTGGCCTCGTTGTGCTTGTGGTCGTAGGAGACCAGGTCCCGCAGGGTGAAGCCGTCGTGGACGGTGATCAGGTTGACCGAGGCGGTGGGCCGGCGGCCGACCGTCCCGTACAGGTCCGAGGAGCCCGTGAAGCGGTTGGCGAACTCGCCGATCCCGACCGGGTGGCTGCGCCAGAAGTCACGCATGGTGTCCCGGTACTTGCCGTTCCACTCCCGCCACAGCGGCGGGAACCGGCCCAGGTCGTAGCTGTCCATCTGGCCGACGTCCCACGGCTCGGCGACCAGCTTGGCCCGGCACACCACCGGGTCCTGGGAGCACATGTCCAGGAAGGCCGACACCTTGTCGAAGGCGCCGTCCTGGCGGGCCAGCGTGGGCGCCAGGTCGAACCGGAACCCGTCGGCGTGCATCTCGGTCAGCCAGTAGCGCAGCGAGTCCAGCATCAGCTGCAGCGTGATCGGATCGCCGACGTTGAGTGAGTTGCCGCAGCCGGTGGTGTCGTAGTACAGGCCAGGGTGGCCGGGCTCGGTCCGGTAGTAGGCCAGGTTGTCGATGCCGCGGAAGCACAGGGTGGGACCGTCCGGCCCGGCTTCGGCGGTGTGGTTGAACACCACGTCGAGGATCACTTCCAGGCCGGCCCGGTGCAGCGCGTCCACCATGGCCTTGAACTCGCTGACCTGCCCGCCGGGGCGGCCGGCCCGGACGGCGGCGGAGTACTCGTTGTGCGGGGCGAGGAAGCCGATGGTGTTGTAGCCCCAGTAGTTCGTCAGCCCCCGCTGGATGAGGAACGATTCAGGCACGTTCTGGTGCACGGGCAGCAGTTCGACGGTGGTGACGCCCAGGTCCTTCAGGTGCGCGATGGCCGCCTCGTGGCCCAGGCCGGCGTAGGTCCCCTGCAGCTGCGGCGGTATGCCAGGATGGCGCATGGTGAAGCCCTTGACGTGGATCTCGTATAGCACCGTGTCCGCGTACCGGTACCACGGACGCTCGTCATCCTGCCAACTGAAACCCGGGTCCACGACCAGGCTCCGGGGCACGTGCCCGGCGGAGTCCAGGGTGCTCGGCTTGCGGGGGTCGGTCTCGTCCTGGCCGAGCACCTCGGGCCCGAACGAGACCGTTCCGCTGACCGCCCGCGCGTAGGGGTCGAGCAGCAGCTTGGCCGGGTTGCACCGCAGCCCCTGGGCCGGGTCCCACGGGCCGCCGACGCGGTACCCGTAGGATTGGCCCGGGCCGACTCCCGGGACGAAGGTGTGCCAGATGTCGGCGTCGTTCTCGGCCAGCGGGATCTGGGTTTCGGTGCCTGCCGCATCGAACAGGCACAAGGTGACGCTGCCGGCGACGCTGGAGGCAAGCGCGAAGTTCGTGCCCGCAATACCCAGCTGTTCGCCGGGTGTGGCACCCAGCGGGAACAGCTGGCCAGGCAGCGCGGTGGGGCTGCCGTCAGGGACGGACCGGCCGGCCGGGACGGTCCCGGCCGCGGTAGTGGTCTGGCTGCTGGTCATTTCTGGCCCTTTGCTGCCAGGTCGCGCAGGACGTCTCCGAAGGCCCGGACCCCGCCGTGGCGGCGCAGGATCAGGTCGGCGATCAGGCCGGTCCAGCCGGTCTGGTGGAAGGCGCCGATCGCGGCACCGTTGTCGCCGTGGAAGTACTCGCTGAAGATCAGGTTGTCCTTCCAGGCCGGGTCGGTCTGCATCCGCTCGGTCCCGCCGAAACAGGGCCGCCGCCCGTCCGCATCCCTGATGAACAGCGAGATCAGCCGGTCCTGCAGGTCGGCGACGATCAGGTCCAGGCTGAGCCGCTTGCCCGAGCCGGTCGGGTACTCGACCTCAAATTCACTGCCGTAGAACCGGTGGTAACGCTCCAGTGATTCGACCACGAGGTAGTTGACCGGCATCCAGATCGGGCCGCGCCAGTTGGAGTTGCCGCCGAACATGGACGAGGTCGACTCGGCCGGCTCATAGTCGATGGAGGACTGGTAGCCCTCGGCGTCGAACTGGTAGGGATGATCGCGGTGGTAGGCCGACAGCGCGCGCAGCCCGTGCGGGGACAGGAATTCGCTCTCGTCGAAGAGCTTGGCGAACAGCCGCTCCAGCTGGGCGGGCCGGGCCACCGACAGCAGCAGCCGCTGGCCGCCGGCCTCGCCGCGCAGCTGCGGGGTCTCGGCCAGCTTCTGTACGTCCCCGACGCCCTCCTGCTGCAGGAAACGGGTGAAGTTCTTGTTCATGGTCATCGCGTTGTCCAGCATCTTGCCGTCGATGACCCCGGCGGCCAGCGCCGGGATGATCGCGACCATGGAGTGGACCTTGACCGGGACGGCGTACCCCGACGGGGTGATCAGCCGGTCGTAGAACAGCCCGTCGGTGTCGTCCCACAGGCCCTGCACGTCCAGGGCGTTGCGGATCCCGGCGAAATGCTCCAGGAACTTCAGTACCAGATCCTGGGCCTTGCGGTTGCCGGACCAC
>JBEKCN010000754.1:0-3225 GCA_050014855.1 Streptosporangiaceae bacterium
ATCGTCCAGATGCCGGCCGGGATTCCCGTGGCGACGGTCGCTGTCGGCGGCGCCCGGAACGCCGGGCTGCTCGCCGTCCGCATTCTCGCCACGGCCGACCCGGATCTGCGCCACCGGATGACCCTGTTCCAGGATCAGCTGGCCGCTACGGCCCGAGCCAAAGGCGAGGCCCTCCGCGCCCAGCGCGCCAACGGCACTTAGCGCGCTCAGCAGGCCACGGCCAGCAGCAGGTGGGACCGGCCGTCCGGGAAGTAGTGGAACAGCTGGCTCTTGCTAGCGACGAGGCCGCGTTCGTGCAGGGGCACGGTCATCGACGTCGACGGCGGCCGCACCGGTGTCGGATCCCGTGATCAACGCCTAATCGGTGCCATGCGGGCATTCCGCCGGGTAACGGTGAGGCGCCCGTGACCGGCCCAGCGATCCCGGGCCGAAGGCTCGGGTGAGTGGCCGGTGCTGTCGGCGAGAACCGCAGCGGGTCACGGCGAGGCGCTCGTTACCGGCCCAACGAACCGGGCCTCCGGCCCGGTGAGCGGCCGGTGTGTCGGCGAAGTACCACCGCGCGGGCGCGAAGCGCAGCGGGGGGTTCCGGGGGGTCGCCCCCCGGGCCAGCACAGCATCGAGGGGTGCCGGGGGGTCGCCCCCCGGGCCAGCGAGGCGCTCAGGCAAAGTAGTGGCCCTCCTCCAAGTCGGCGATCAGTCCCGGGCGGGTCGGCTCCCACCCGAGCAGCTCGCGGGTGATCTGCGCCGAGGCGGGGCTGTCGAGTCCCCAGAAGCCGCCGAGGAAGCCGACGTACTCCCCGGCCTGCCCGGGGGTGACGGAGACCGCGGGAACGCCCAGGTGCGCGGCGAAGACCTCGGCGACCTCGCGGATCGGGACGCCTTCGTCCCCGACCGCGTGCAGCGCCGACCCGGCCGGCGCGGACTCGATCGCGAGGCGGAACAGGTGAGCGGCGTCGTCGCGGTGGACCGCCGGCCAGCGGTTGGCGCCGTCGCCGACGTAGGCCGCGGCGCCCTTCTCGCGCGCGAAGCCGATCGCGGTCGTCATGAATCCGTTGTCGCCGTTACCGTGGCAGGTCGGCGGCAGCCGGACGATCGAGGAGCGGACCCCGCGGCCGGCGAGGGCGAGTGTGAGCTGGGCATTGGCCAGCCGTTGCTCGGGGCCGCTGACCGGTCCCTCGCGATCACCGTCGGCCGCGACCAGCCCATCGTGCTCGGTGGCGACGCGTCCGGGTGTGAGCCCGAGCAGGCCGGAGGCGATGACGAGCGGCTTGCCGGTGCCGGCGAGGGCCTCGCCGAAGGTCTCGATCGCCTGGCGATCGGCGTCGGCGGCGCCGGCGAAGTCGCCGGTAAAGGCGAGGTCGTGCTTGAACGCGAGGTGGATGACGCCGTCGGACGACGCGGCGGCGTCGTGCAGGGTGGCGAGGTCGTCGAGCGACCCCAAGCGAACCTCGGCCCCCGCATCCTGCAGGGCCTTGGCCGAGGCGTCGGAGCGGCCGAGCCCCGTGACCTCGTGGCCGGCGGCGATCAGCTCGGGGACGACGGCGCGGCCGATCCAGCCCGACGCTCCGGTGACGAAAACACGCATGGAAACCTCCGGGAGCTGGCCGTCCGCCGAGGAGATCCGCGGCGGGCGACCGTCGATGTCAGTTGCTGACATTAGTCTAGCACGACCGTTGTCAGTCGCTGTCATCAAGTTACTGGGCCTGAACGCGGCCGCTGCGGTCGCGGGCACACCGTCTTCGATAGCCGTCCGCTCCGTCGACGACGCTGATCAGGGGTCTCCACAGACCAGTCCGGCTCAGCGGGAGGTCAGGGTCTTGAGGTAGCCGAGGACCGCACTGGCGACCGCCATGCCTTGGTCGGGAACACCGCCATGCCTTGGTCGGGGAACAGGGCATGGCTGGCGTCCTCGATAACCGCGGTGGTGATCCGGGGCCAGAGCTGGGATCGCAGGTCACTCCACTTTTTTTCCCGCTCGTGGAACGGGTCGAGTGCGGCGATGATCTCGAGGACTGGCGCGGTGCCAGCGGCCCGGTAGCGCTCCGGGTCGAATCCGTCAGCGGTGACGGAGGTCTGGGTGTTTTGCCCAGCTCCGAACTTGCGGCCCGGCTCGACCCGGGCCCGGCGGGAATCGACGCCTACCTGTGGATCAAGGATCCCGGCGCCAGTGACGGCCCGTGCAACGGCGGCCCGGCCGCGGGCCGGTACTGGCCGCAGTACGCGGTGGACCTGGAGCAGGCCAGCCACCTGGTCGACCACCGGTCCAGCTGAGCCTCGGACCGGGAAAGGCTCCTAGAACCCGGGGAAGATGCCGCGCAGCGTGTCCGGCTCGACGTGCGCGGTCTCGACCCGGGCCGGGTGGTCCTCGCCGAGCCGTCCGTAAACGAGCCGGACGAAGGCCTCGGCGGGCAGCCGCAGCTCGGCGCCGCCTGGCGGCAGCGGGCCCGGCGCGGCGGGGGACAGGCTCACACCGTCCGGGCCGGCGTCGAGCTGGAAGCGGCGCTCGGGATCGTAGGTCGTCACGCGGACCCGGAGCGGCTCGCTGGCGGGCTTGCCGATCATGGGGGCGAAGCCGGGCAGCGTATCCAGGATCAGCTCCACGGCGTCCTCAGCCACGGTGGCCTTGCCGTCCCGTGCCACCGCGACGTCCCAGGTGTGCAGGGCGTGCTCGCCGAGGCGCATCTGGGCCAGGTCCCCCAGCCCGCGCTGGCCGCCGAAGAACGTGAGCCGCCAGTTTTCCCTGGCCGCGGGGTCCACGGCGGCCAGGCGGTCCAGGAATGCGCCGTCGGCGGCGATACTGTCCCGCGTCTGGTCCTGCGGGCTCTTGCCGTTCCACCGGCTCCAGATCTCCTGGTACTGGTCCGGCCCGGGAGCGTCTTCGCCGCGCAGCCCGGCGTCCAGCAGCAGGCCGAAGATCTCGGCGCCGGACCCCAGGTGGGACAGCACCTGCGCGGTCGTCCACTGGTCGCAGTAGGAGGGACCGGTCACTTCGTCCGCAGTGAGCGGCCCGGCGATGGCGGCCAGCCGCGCGTGTGAGCGGCGCAGTGCGGGCAGCGCAGTCTCGAGTGGGTCAGCGTCTGTGGTCACCGTTGCTCCCTGGGCTGTGGACGAAGCCTGCGGCGGCCGGCTCGGGCCGCAGCGGTCCCCAGCGTATCCATGGCTGATCGCGACACGGGCAGCGAACCGCGCACCACGCTGGTCCGGGCGTGCACCGTACTGCCGTTG
>JBEKCN010000755.1:0-3223 GCA_050014855.1 Streptosporangiaceae bacterium
TCCCGGGACGCCAGCGACTGGTGGCACGCCCCCGAGCCGCTCATGCCAGGCACTGACTACGCATACCTGCTCGACGACGACACGGCGCTGACGGATCCGCGTTCACAGTGGCAGCCGGACGGCGTGTTCGGCCCCTCACGCTCCTACGACCACGCCGCGTTCCGCTGGACCGACCAGGCGTGGACGGGCCGCGCCCTGCCCGGTTCGGTCCTATACGAGCTGCACATCGGGACGTTCACCCCGGCGGGCACCTTCGACGCGGCGATCGAACGGCTCGACTACCTGGCGGACCTGGGCATCGACCTGGTTGAGGTGATGCCGGTCAACGCATTCGACGGCACCGCCGGCTGGGGCTACGACGGGGTGCTGTGGGGCGCCGTGCACGAGCCCTACGGCGGCCCGGACGGCTTCAAGCGGTTCGTGGACGCCTGCCACGCCCGGGACATGGGCGTGGTGCTCGACGTCGTGTACAACCACATCGGGCCGTCCGGCGCTTACCTGGATCGCTTCGGCCCGTACTTCGCGGGCGAGAACCAGTGGGGTGCCGCCCTCAACACGGACGGCCCCGGTTCCGATGAGGTCCGGCGCTACGTGATCGACAACGCGACCGGCTGGCTGCGCGACTTCCACGTGGACGGGCTCCGGCTGGACGCGGTGCACGCCATCGTGGACCACCGAGCGCTGACGCTGCTGGAGGAGCTGTCCGCGGCGGTCGACGCGCTGGCCGCCGGGCTGCGCCGGCCGCTCAGCCTGATCGCCGAGTCGGACCTGAACGACCCGAGGCTGATCACTTCGCGCGAGGCCAACGGCTGCGGGCTGACCGCGCAATGGTCCGACGATATCCACCACGCCCTGCACGTCGCGCTGACCGGTGAGACCGACGGCTACTACAAGGACTTCGCCGCCCCGGAGGCACTCGCGACCACGCTGCGTTCGGCCTATTTCCACGCTGGCACCTGGTCCTCCTTCCGTGGCCGGACCCATGGGCGGCCGGTGGACATCCACCGGATCCCGGGCAGCCGGTTCGTGTGCTACCTGCAGGACCACGACCAGATTGGCAACCGTGCCCAGGGCGACCGGCTGTCCGCCTCCGTGCGGCCCGGCCTGCTGGCCTGCGGCGCGGCCATCGTGCTCTGCTCGCCGTACACGCCGATGATCTTCATGGGCGAGGAGTGGGCCGCGAGCACCCCGTGGCAGTTCTTTGCGTCCTTCCCCGACGCCGGCCTGGCCGACGCCGTGCGGAACGGGCGCCGGTCGGAGTTCGCGGCGCACGGCTGGGGGGAGGAGGAGATCCCCGACCCGATCTCGCCGGCCACGGTCGAGCGGAGCCGGCTCGACTGGGAGGAGCTGTCGGTCCCCGAGCACCGCTCCATGCTCGAGCTCTACCGCGGGCTGATCGCGCTGCGGCACCAGCACCCGGAGCTGGCCGACCCGCGGCTCGACGAGTTCACGGTGGAAACCGGCCCGGGCGGACGCTGGCTGATGCTGCACCGGGGGACCCTGCGGGTGGCGTGTCACCTGGGCGGCGAGGTCGACAACATCCGCCTGGACCGGCCGGTCGGGAAGGTCCTGCTGGCCTCGGCCGAGGTGACCAACGCCGGGCACGTTCTGGAGATGCCGCCCGAGTCGTTCGCCGTCGTCACGACCACGGACGTGGAACGGAAGCCGTCCGCCGACGAGCTGGCCCGCATCGAGTAGGCACGTACAGGTCGCAGACCCGGCTGAGCAGGGCGCGGGCGGCCGGGCTGGGGCAGCGTTCCACGGCCCCGACGAATGCCTCCAGCACGACCCGGTCGATGTGCACCCGGGCGGTGCGCAGCAGGTGGTCCTGGGCGTCGTTGAAGATGGCGAAGGCGCCGCGGTCGCCGCGGTCGCCGCGGTCGCCGCGGTCGACGCCATTGCCGTCACCGGAGAGGCCTGCGGCGCGGCGCAGCCGCCGGGCCAGGCCGTCCAGCATGTGCTTCTCCCGGTCCTCGAAGGCCCGGATCTGCCAGGCCCGGTCGAACAGCACCGTCTCGCCGTCCCGGCCCGGGCCCGCAGCCAGCAGGCGCTCGATCACCCCCCGCGCCGCGGTCCGCTCGATGAACGCGCCGGCGAACTGCTCGGCGATGAAGCGCGCGGTGGCCAGCGTGCCCAGGTCCCCGACCTGGCTCTGGTAGTTGGTCAGCAGGCCCTTGGCCACCAGCTGGAGCAGGACGGTGTTGTCGCCCTCGAACGTGGTGAACACGTCGGTGTCCGCCTTGAGCGTGGTCAACAGGTTCTCCGCCAGGTAGCCGGCGCCGCCGCAGGCCTCGCGGCACGCCTGGATGGTGGCGGTCGCGTGCCACGTGGCCACCGCCTTGATCCCAGCGGCCCGGGACTCCAGCTCGCGCTGCTGCCGCTCGTCCCGCGGGCCCTCGCCGCTCAGCTCGCCGAGCCCGCCGACCAGCTCATGCTGAGCGAAGCTGAGCGCGTAGCTGGTTGCCAGGGCCGGGAGAAGTTTGCGCTGGTGCGCCCGGTAGTCGAGCAGCACCACTTCGCCCTGGCCGCCCGGGCGCTCGAACTGCCGGCGGGTGTTCGCGTACCCGACCGCGATGGCCAGCGCCCGCTTGGTCGCGCTGCCCGCGGTGCCGGCCACGCTGATCCGGCCGCGGATCAGTGTGCCGATCATGGTGAAGAACCGGCGCCCGTCGCTTTCGATCGGGCTGCTGTAGCTGCCGTCCTCGCCGACGTCACCGAACCGGTTGAGCAGCGCCTCCCGCGGCACCCGGACGTCACGGAAGCTGAGCCGGCCGTTGTCGACGCCGTTGAGGCCGCCCTTTCGCCCGCAGTCCTCGATGCTCACCCCGGGCATAGGGTTCCCGTCGCCGTCCCGGATCGGTACCAGCAGGGCATGCACCCCGCGACTCCGGCCGTCGACGATGAGCTGGGCGAAGACCACCGCCATCCGGCCGTCGCGGGCCGCGTTACCGATGTAGTCCTTGCGCGCGGCCGGATCCGGCGTGCCGATCACGAACTCGGCCGTGGCCGGGTCGTAGGCGGCCGTCGTCCGCAGGTGCTGTACGTCCGAACCATGACCCGTCTCGGTCATCGCGAAGCAGCCCGTGAGCTGCAAGTCCATGATGTCGCGCAGGTACCGCTCGTGGTGCCGCCTCGTGCCGAGGAGCTGCACGGCCCCGCCGAACAGTCCCCACTGAACGCCCGCCTTGACCATCAGCGACAGATCGCCGAAGCCGAGCATCTC
>JBEKCN010000756.1:0-3223 GCA_050014855.1 Streptosporangiaceae bacterium
CGGCCACCATCGTGCGTGGTTTCGTCGAGCCGATCGCGCGTGAGCTGCCGATGGAGTACGCGCTGGAGCTGAACCGGCTGATCGTGCTGCAGATGGAGGGGGCGGTCGGCTGAATTCGGTCCTCCATGGCCCCCTCGAGTCCGGCACCCCCTGGTCAGGCCGGCCAGGCGTGCCGTCGAGCGGTCAGGGTCACGGGCTGGCCAGGTTAGGCGGGCAGGTGGAAAGGCACCTCCGTGACCGCGATGCCGCGGTGGCGCTCCAGGGCACGGCGCAGGTGATCACCGAGGCGGCTGTGCAGCGGCCGCTGCCATGGCCGCCGCACCTTGATGACCGGCAGCACCACCGTCAGCATCAGGTCCGGCCGCTGAGCGTGCAGGGCCTCGATGTAGTTCACGATCGGCCCGGCCACCGCCCGGTACGGCGAGACCACCACCTCCAGCGGGACGTGGGCGCCCCACTGATCCCAGGCTTGCAGGAACCGCTGCGCATCAGATTCCTCGGTGCTGACGTGCAGGGCCAGAACCGGCGCCCGCAGCGATGCCGCATACTCCAGCGCCTGGAGGCTCGGCAGGTCGAGATGCAGGACCAGCGCGATGAGCAGGTGCCTGGTCACAGCCGGGGCTGCCGCGCCGTACGCCGCCGGCTGCGGCCGCGCGGTGCTGGTCGCCGGCTGCAGGCCGGGTGGGCCTTGCCGGCCGGGCGGGGCCAGGTTGCCGACGTCAGGACCGATCGTGGCGGCGTCCGGGATGGTAGCCCGTTCGACGGCTGTGTAGTGCGCCTTGACCCGCAGCAGGCAGGCAACGGCCAGCGGGATGCCGACCACCACGACCCAGGCGCCTGCCGCGAACTTGGTCACGGCGGCCGTCAGCAGGACAGCGCCCGAGGCCACCGCGCCGGTTCCGTTCACCACGAGGCTGCGGCGCCAGTGCCGGTCCCGGCGGCGCCACCAGTGCACCACCATCCCGGCCTGCGAGAGGGTGAAGGCCAGGAAGACGCCCGCCACTGCACGTCACGGAAGACGGGCACGGCGTTGGATACGGCCTCGATCCCGGTCATCGAGGTCGCGCCGGAGGCGAACGCGCGCAGGATGAGCAGCGGCCCGAGCACGGCCGTCGCGCTGATGTGCGGGGGCGGCACGGTGGCGAATCCGCGCCCGGCGGCCTGAACCAGCCCGCCGATGACCAGGATGCCCATGGCCAGCAGGAACAGGTAGGTGGGCGCCGCGAAGAGCTGCCCGGCCTGGCGGACGCCGCGCAGGTTGCCGGTTGCCGCGCTGCGTACCCGCCGAGCAGCCGGCCAGCCCCACCCTGTGAACGCGCAGGCCCTCTGGCGCCTGACCCCCGACCACGAAACCTACCAGCAGCCCGACGTCTTGCCTTCCCGAAAAACTACGATGGCTGCAGAGCGCAAGGCGAAGGAGTAGTGGCATCTAGCAGCCCGCAAAGAGCAAAGGCGAAAATCCTGTGTAGTACGGCAGGGTGGCCGCGGTATCCGCGAAATCGCGAGGTTCAGCCAGGCTGATTTCTCTGGACCAGCGAAATCTGGGTGACCTCGGCCTCCCCGCGGCCCCGATTCACCCCACCATTTATGCGGCCTCCAAATGGGCCGCGGAGTGGATGGTCCCTGCGAGCTCTGGCGGTGACTGGGATGTTCCACGGGCTGTGATCCGTGGCTTCCGCGTGAACGAGAGGAAAGATGGTGACAATTACCCACCCGCTCCCCACCCGGCCGACGCCCTCGGTGTGGCGGCGGTCGGCGGCTTGCTCGGCGTCCTGGCCGGGGACTATGGGCAAGGCCGAGCCGATGTCGGCGGTCTGGCGGCCGGTCCTGCCGGACCGGCTCGGTCAGTGACGGCGCGGGCTCGTGGCCTTACCGGCTGCCTGGTCCGTGGCCTGCCCAGGTGCCCTGGGCCAGGTTGTGGCCGTGGCTGAGTGGTGGCCGTTGGGCCGGTCCTGGGCCGATGACTGGCGGCGGAGCTGGTCGGACATGCTGTCGGCGTCCTCGGCCATGTTCGCGTCGCTCGGCCTGCCTTCGCCGGCCACCCTGCCAGGTGACCCGTTCGCCGCGGTCGTGGGTGCGGCCCGCGCGTGGCTCGTCGGGAAGCCCAGGTCCTTCCGGATTTCCGGGCACGATCTGACCCTGACGCTGACCGATATCGCGGTGGAAGGCTCGGAGGTTGCCCGGGCCGTGGGCCAGTACGGCCAGGTCCGCATCTCCGCCAGGGACGTTGACTGGGACGGCTACCGGCTCGACCGGCTGGAGGTCCTGGCCAGGAACGTGCATCTGCGGCCGGGCCGCCAGCCCGCGCTGGTTGCCGCGCCGGTGCTGGTCGAAGCATTCGTTCCGGCCCCGGTCGCGTCCCGCTGGCTGGCTGCCGCGTCACCCCTGCTTAACCTGACCTTGCAGGACGGCGTTCCGCACCTTGGCCTGGCGCGCGCGCCGTGGGCACGGCTGGAAGTGGAGGCGGCCGCTGACGGGCGCTCCATCTTCATCCGGCCCCGTGCCCTCTACGTGCGCGGCCGACGCCGGTCACTGCGATTCCCGGCCTTCCCCCTAGTCCGGCCTGCGCTGCCCAGTGGTTTCCTGCTCACCGCGGCCGAGGCTACGGCGGGCGGCTTCGTGGTTGCTGGCACGCTGAGCGAGTGGCAGAGATCGTTGAGCCGTGCTGACATCGAGCGGCTGCGGACTGGGATCCGCGAAGGAAGGGATCACCTCGACCTCTGACCCCCATCCGGTGCTGACACCGCAGCCCACCACGCACGCCCTATCGAGCATGACCATGAGGGTCTGGTCGAGCTGGTCCCCCGGCGGGGCTTCGCGGTGGCCTCATTCAGCCGGCCGGGCGGCCGCCGCGTACCGTGCGGGCGGCGATCCTGCTGATGTGCGCGGGCGCGGCGGCGGAGCTGGCCGTCCTGATCACCGTCATCGTGACCGCTGGCAGCGTCCGGGCCGCCGTCGCCCGCAGGTATCCGGGCCTGCCCGCGGCCCACGCGGTGAACGTCAACCTGGTCACCGACTACATCGGCGCCTCGATCGGCATCGCCGTGTGGCTGGTGCTGATCTGGGCGCTCATCCGGGGCCGCGACCGGGCCAGGATCGCCCTCATGGCGGACTTCGGCGCGATGAGCCTGAGCATGATTATCGCGATAGGCCAGGATTCGGCCGCGTACGCTCCGGCCGACCTGATCGCCGGCGCCGTGGAATGGCTCATCGCCCTGGCCGC
>JBEKCN010000757.1:0-3222 GCA_050014855.1 Streptosporangiaceae bacterium
AGGTCCGCGAGCACGGCCGCGGCGGGGTACTCGGGCCAGATCGGCTCACCGAGGTCATCGGGGTACAGCGCCGCCGCCTGGCCGGCCACGGGCAGCGCGTCGCCACCGGGAATGTCGGCCGCGCGATCGACCGCCGGGCCCGCGAGACGCGATCCCGGCCCGGAGTAGCGCGCCCAGTAGAGCTCCTTGCGGCGGGCGTCGGTCACGGCGAGGAACTCCCGTCCCGCCGCGGCGCCGGCCGCGGCGCGGGCCACGACGTCGAGCGTGCAGACGCCGTAGACGGGCAGGCCCAGGGTCCGGCCGAACACCCGCGCGGTGACCACGCCGACCCGCAGCCCGGTGTACGGTCCCGGGCCGACCCCGGTGGCTACGGCGGTCAGATCGCGCGGCTGGGCCCCGGCATCGGCGATGACCTTGGCGATGCAAGGAGCGAGCAGTTCCCCGTGCCTGCGCGCATCCACCGTGACGGCCTCGGCGAGCACGCGCTGGCCGTCGTGCAGGGCGGCGGTGACCGCCGGGGTAGCAGTATCGAAGGCAAGCAGGAGCACGGATGCACAGCCTAGTTCACCGTGGCGCTCCTCAGCGGCACAGCCGGATCGGCGAGCAGCCCGGCATCGACCGAGGCGGCGGCTGCGATAAGGCGGCGGCCCTGCACGAGGTCACGGGGCCGGTCGACCGCGAGCACCGCCACCAGCCGCGGCCCCGACAGCCAGCACGCCGTCCAGGGGCCATCGTCCGGCGGGCCAGCTGAGCCACCGGCGGAGCGGCGGGCGGAACCGTCAGCGGGGCCGCCGTCCGGGCCGCGCCAGATCAGCCGGCTGGCGTCCGCGTGATAGCCGGCGTACTGCATCATCCGGCCGAACTGTTCCGACCAGGAGTAGGGAACCGGGTCGTAGAATTTATGCCCGCCCAGGATGTTGGCCGCTACGACGCGCGGGCCCTGCACGGCGACGTCCCAATGCTCGAACCTGAGCCGTCGGCCATAGCGGAGGGACAGGAAGGAAGCGCAGTCGCCGACCGCGTAGACGCCCGGCGCCGACGTCCGCAGCCCCTCGTCGGCGGCGACCCCGTTGTCGAGCTGAAGGCCGGAGCCGGCCAGCCATCCCACCGCCGGCCGCACCCCAACCGCGGTAACGATCTCGTCGGCTGGAATCCAGCCGCCGCCGGCCAGCGCGAGCCCGCCGTCCTCGACCGCTTCGACAGGCTGCGACGTCCGCAGCTCCACGCCTGCGGCCGCGTACCAGGGAATCGTCCGCGCGCCCACCTCGGCGCCGACGGCGCCGGCGAGCGGGGCCGGCCCCGCCTCCACCACGGTGACCTGGCAGCCGCGGGCCGCGGCGGCGGTGGCGAGCTCGGCCCCGATCCAGCCCGCCCCGACGATGACCAGGCGCACGCCGGGTCGCAGCCGGGCCCGCAGCTCCAGCGCGTCCTCATGAGTGCGCAGAAAGCGCTGCCGCCCGGGCCCCGGGAGCGCGACCGGTTCCGCTCCGGTGGCCACGACCAGCCGGTCGAACGGGTACTCGCCGTGTGCTGTCCGCACCCGGCCCACCGTCCCGTCCGCGCTGCCCAGGCCGCCCGGGCCGCGTCGGTGGCCGGCGGCGGCGGGCGCCGCCGTCAAGCCGCCCGCGCCGCCGGAGCCGGGCGGGGCGAGATCCAGGCCGGTCGCGGGCTCGCCAAGGTGCAGGTCGACGCCCAGCGCCGCGAAGTCCGCCTGGAGCGTGGTGTCCAGCTCGCCGGCAATCCGGGCCGGATCCGCCTCTCCCGCCAGCAGCTCTCCGAGCTGCGCCGCTCCGGGCTGCGTTCCTCCGGATGGCATCGGCCCGGATGGCATCCCCCCGGATGGCATCGGCCCGGATGGCATCCCCCCGGATGGCATCGGCCCGGATGGCATCGGCCCGGATGGCATCGGCCCGGATGGCATCGCCCCGGGCTGAGCCGCCCCCGCGAGGGCCTGTTTGGACAGGGGCGGCCGGTCGTACGGCGGCCGGCTCTCGGCGGCGATCATCGTGATCTGGCCGCTGAAGCCACGCGCCCGGAGCTCTTCGGCGGTCCGGAGCCCGGCCAGGCCTCCCCCGACGATGACAACCTGCATGACGACATAGGCTAGAGGCCGGCGCGCGGGAGCCCGGTAGTGACCGGGCTGAGAGGGAAACTGGCGAGTTTCCGACCGCAGAACCTGATCCGGATCATGCCGGCGAAGGGAGCGAGGGGATGACGACAGTAGTCGTGGCCGGCGGCGGAGTGATCGGCCTCAGCATCGCCTGGCGGGCCGCGCAGCGCGGGTTCAGCGTGACCCTGGCCGACCCGTCGCCCGGCCAGGGGGCCAGCTACGCCGCCGCCGGGATGCTCACCCCCGTCTCCGAAGCCGCCTATGCGGAGAAGGAACTGTTCGCGCTGGGCGCAGCGTCGCTGGGGCGTTACCCCGCCTTCGCGGCGGAGCTGGCGACGGCCAGCGGCGAGCCGGCCAGCTTCCGGACGGCCGGCACCCTGCAGATCGGTTATGACGCCGACGACCTCGCCGTGATCGACGAACTGCACGCACTGCAGGACAGCCTCGGTGCCGGCGGCCGGCGGCTGACGGCGCGCGAATGCCGCCGCCTGGAGCCCATGCTCGACCCCTCGGTGCGGGGCGGCCTGCTGGCCGAGGCGGACGGCTCGGTCGATCCCCGGCAGCTGACCCGGGCCCTGCTGGCCGCCACGGAGCGGGCCGGAGTGCGGCTGATCCGGGAGCCCGTCGAGGGGATCCTCACCGGGCCGGGTGCCGTTCGGCCGGGCGACGGTGGGCCGGGTGCCGTTCGGCCCGGCGACGGTGGGCCGGGCGACGGTGGGCCCGGCGCCGATGGGCCCGGTCACGGGCTGGGTACCGGGCCGCGGACCGGTGCAGGCGGCGGGACGGACCAGCTTGGTAGCGAACGGGCCGGTGGTGTGCGTCTCGCCGACGGCTCGACGATCACCGCGGACTGGACGGTGCTCGCGGCTGGCTGGAACTCGGCGGCCATCGAGGGACTCCCGGCCGACTGCGTGCCGCCACTGCGGCCGGTCAAGGGACAGGTGGCCCGGCTGCGGGCCCCGGACGGGTTCCTGCGGCGGACGGTCCGCGGCATCGTGCGGGGCTCATCGGTGTACCTGGTGCCGCGGGACAACGGCGAGCTGGTGCTGGGAGCGACCCAGGAGGACCTCGGCCCGGACACCCGGGTGACCGCCGGCGGCCTGTGGGAGCTG
>JBEKCN010000758.1:0-3211 GCA_050014855.1 Streptosporangiaceae bacterium
TAATGCACCACCGATCCGGGCGTCGTCGTCCCCGGGCTGGCGGACAACACGATCGTCAGGGCGGGGGTGAGTCCCGCTACCGTGACCGTGCAGCCGGGATTCTGGCCGCCCGGCGGGCAGGTGCTGCCCACCGTGCTTGAGGTGATGGCGGTCACAATCACCTTGTCCCCGGTATCCGGGTTGTTCACCGTGACCGAGAACGTGATCGTCGCCGTCCCCCCGACGGCGAGGTCCCCGGTCCAGGTCAGGTTCGGGTTCGAGTACGTCACCGAGCCCGCGGTCGTCGCCGCGTTGCCGTTGTAGCTGGCGTCGTCCAGCGCGCCGGTCAGCGAGTCGGTGAAGGTTGCCCCGGTGTACGGGGTCTGGCCCGAGTCGGTCACCGTCACCGTGTAGGCGATAACGGTGCCCGGCGCGGCCGTGGTTGTGTTCGCGGTGGCGGTGATGGTGAGCGCCGGAATGAGGACGGGCACGTTGACCGAGCACCTGGGATCGTTGCCGCCCGCCGGGCAGTTGCTGCCCGGCGCGGTCGTGGTGATCGTGCTGGCGAGGACCTTGTTCCCGGTGTCGGGGTTGTTGACGGTGACGGTGCCGGTGATCGTGACGGAGCCGCCGACGGGGATGTTCCCGGTCCAGGAGATGCCCGTGGCGGTGAGCGACAGCGTGCCCGAGGTCGCCGTCTGGTCGCCGTTGGGGGTGGCGTCGTCGACGACATCTGTGATGTTCGAGGCGACGGTGATTCCCGTGTAGGGGACCTGGCCGGAGTTGGTGAACGTCGTGGTGAACCGGACCACCGAGCCGGGGGTGGTGCTGCTGGCCCCGGCGCTGTTGACGATCGTCAGCACCGCGACGTCGACCGTGGCGGTGCAGCTTGCGGCCGGGCTCCCGGCCGGGCAGGTGCTGCCGGGCGTGGCCGAGGTGATCGTGCTGGCCAGGATCTTGTTCCCGGTATCGGGGTTGCTGACCGTGACCGAGAACGTGATCGTGGCCACCGCCCCGACGGCGAGGTTCCCGGTCCAGGTCAGGTTCGGGCTGGCAAACGACACGGTCCCGGCGGTCGCGGTCGCGTCGGCGTTGTAGCTCGCGTCGTCGAGCACGTCCCCGAGCGGGTCGGTGAATGCCGCGCCCGTGTAGGCCGTGCCCCCGGTGTCGGTCACGGTCACCGTGTACTGCACCTTGGCCCCTGGCGTCGTCGTCGCCGCGCCCGCCGACACCGAGATGGCCAGCCCGGGCACCAGCACCTGGATCGAGCTTGTGCAGCGGCTGTCGGTGCTGCCCGCCGGGCAGTTGCTGCCCGCGGTCGCCGAGGTGATCGTGCTGGCCAGGATCTTGTCGCCGGTATCGGGGTTGCTGACCGTGACCGAGAACGTGATCGTCGCGGTCGCCCCGACGGCGAGGTTCCCGGTCCAGGCCAGGTTCGGGCTCGAATAACTCACCGAGCCCGCGGTCGCGGACGCGTTGGCGTTGTAGCTCGCGTCATCGAGCACCCCCGACAGCGAGTCGGCGAACGCCGCGCCGGTATACGGGGTCTGCCCGGAGTTGGTCACCGTGATCGTGTACTGCACCACCGTGCCGGGCGAGGGGGTCCCCGGGCTGGCGGCCAGCGCGATCGTCAGGCCCGGCACCAGGACCGTGACGCTATTCGCGCACCGCGTGTCGGTGCTCCCGCTGGCGCAGTTGCTGCCGGCCGTGGCCGAGGTGAGGGTGCTGGTCAGGATCTTGTTCCCGGTATCGGGGTTGCTGACCGTGACCGAGAACGTGATCGTGGCCGCCGCCCCGACGGCGAGGTTCCCGGTCCAGGTCAGGTTGGGGCTCGAGTAGGCCACCGAGCCCGCGGTCGCGGTCGCGTTGGCGTTGTAGCTCGCGTCATCGAGCACCCCCGACAGCGAATCGGCGAGCGCCGCGCCGGTATAGGCGACCGCGCCCGAGTTCGTGACGGTGATGGTGTAGTTGACGGTCGCGCCGGGGGCCGTGGTCGATGGGCTTGCGGTCACCGCCATGGTCAGGATCGAGACTGGGATGGTATTCGAGCACCGTGAGTCGGTGCTTCCGGCCGCGCAGTTGCTGCCCGTGCTGGTGGAGGTCACGGTGCTGACCAGGCTCTTGTCGCCGGTGTCAGGGTTATTCACCGTGGCCGAGAAGGTGATCGTGGCGGCCGCTCCGACCGCTAGGCTTCCCGTCCAGGTCAGGTTGGGGCTGGTGTACGAGACGCTGCCCGCCGTCGCCGACGCGTCGCCGTTATAGGTGGCGTCGTCTATGACGCCGGACAGCGAGTCGGTGAAGGTCGCCGCGCTGTAGGCGGCGGAGCCTGAATTGGTCACGGAGACCGTGTAGTGCACGGTCCCCCCCGGGACGGCCGTACTCGTTCCCGCGCTGAGCGAGATCGTCAGCTGCGGGGTCGAGCAGGACTGGATGGTGCCCGTGAACGGGTTGTTCTGGACCTGGCCGCCGTTCGGGCTGCCGCCCAGGCCGCCTTGCGCGTAGGCCGCCGCGATGATGCCGCCGTTCAGGCCGTTCTGGTCGTTGTCGTTCACCGTGGCGCCGGGCGCGTAGATGGTCCCCGGGACCGTCGACGACCCGCCGATCGTGACCTGCGTGGCCGTCGGGAAGTTCCACAGCATGTACGGCACGCCCGAGTTCTGGACGCCATTGAAGTTTCCCGGCGTCCAGGAAAAGTTGTTGGACACGGCGCTCGTGTTCACGTTGATAATCAGCGGCATGGTCGAGGTAGGTGAGTTGTTGAACGTCAGGGTGCTGATGTTGGCCAGGTTGGCGGCCGAGATATTAAGGACATTCTGCGTTCCGGGGGTGAGCGTGACATTAGCGTTCGTGTTGGCGGAAAGCGGCAGACTCAGCGCCGTCCCGTTCGAGTTCGTGAGCACCAGCGAATTGGCACAGCTCGCCATGTCGGCGGACTGACTGGCGAATGTGCTGAACGCACTGGTGAAGTTGATGAGGCCCGACTGGCTCACTAGGGATGGCGACTGAAAGGTCGCCAGTGCAACCTGCGGCTTTGAATTGTAGGTGCCCCCGGTAGCGACGATGTGCGTCGGGTTGGTCCCGTTGCTGGGGACGACCGATCCGGTCATGTTGCCTACGTTGACGTCGGAGCTGGAGCCAACGCTGACCGTCCCGCCTGAGTTGCTTCCTGACCAGTTGATGCTGCCGCCGACCAGCAGGCCGGTGGGCACGGAATCACCGGGCGCCAGGTACG
>JBEKCN010000759.1:0-3209 GCA_050014855.1 Streptosporangiaceae bacterium
GGAGGAGAACCTCGCCGCGGACGTCCAGCAGGTCCTCGGGAAGATCCGTGAAACCGAGAAGCTGATAGCGTCGGCGGAACAGGCGTTCCGTGAGATGGACGCGCAGGCCCGCGCCGAGCACGACAAGGCGACCGCCGCGGAGGCGGACCTGCGGGCGGAGCGCCAGGCCCTGGCCGACGCGGTTGCGCAGATGTTCGAGCACGCCGTGCAGTTCGGTGAGTACGCCAGGCCGGAGCTGCGCCCGTTGCTGGGGATCACCGACGCCGCGCTGTGGCCCGGCCCGGCGCGCTGGCCGGACCCGGCGCGCGCTAGCGACGACCTCGCCGCCGCTCTGACCAGCGACGATGGGCTCAGCAGCGATGTGCGGTCCGTGCTTCCCCCGGGTGCCGGGGACATCCTTGACGTGTTCGGCGCCGCCACCCGCGGCGGACGGCAGGTCACCGAGGGCACGCTGAAAAACACCGCGGACCAGATGTCCGGCGCGCTGAAGGATTTCACCGAGGCCCTCGCGGTCTGCGACGAGGACTACCGGGTCGACTGGGAACCCGGTGCCGTGGTCACCGTGCACGTGATCGACGACGGAGGCCGCAAGCCGGTCGCCGAGTTCACCACCCGGATCACCGAGCGCGCCGCGGACCAGGGCGTGCTGCTGGAAGACCGGGAACGCAAGGTGCTCGAGGATGAGCTGCTCGCCGCCCTCGCCCAGCAGATCCACGGCCGGGTCATCGCCGCCCGTGACCTCACCCGGGACATGAACTCCGACACCAGGTCCAAGCCGATGTCGTCCGGGATCGCGATCGGTATCCGCTGGGCCCAGTCTGACAAGATCACTGACCCGCAGCGGGCCGCGTCCCGGTTGCTCGAGCGCGATTCACCGGGCCCGGAACGACTCGCCGAACTGCGCGGCGTCCTCCGCGACATGATCCGGGAATACCGGATCAGCCACCCGAGGGCGACCTACCGGGAGGCGCTGGCCAGCGTGCTGGACTACCGGTCCTGGCACGCGTTCGAGCTGCTGCTGATCCAGCCGGGCGAGGCCGAGGCGCGGCTGACCCGCGCGAAGCATTCGGTGATGTCCGGCGGCGAGAAGTCCGCCGCTATCCACCTGCCGCTGTTTGCCGCCGCCAACGCGCTGTACTCCTCCGCCAAAGACCACTGCCCACGGATGATCGCGCTTGACGAGGCGTTCGTCGGTATCGACGAGCGGTACAAGCCAGACCTGTTCGGGCTCGCGGTCAAGTTCGACCTGGACCTGTTTATGACCGGCCACGACCTGTGGGTCACCACCGCCGCGGTACCGATGATCGCGCACTACGACATGTACCACGACAAGACCACGCGCACCGTCTCGTCGCTGCTCATGCTGTGGGACGGCGAGCAGCTCATCGACGCCGCCGCCGGGTACGCCGACAACGACGCGCTGGTGACCGAGTTGCTCGGCTTCCGCCCTACCCGGCACGCGCCGCTGGGCACCGCCTCGACCCTGTACGCGGGGCCAGAGAGTGACGCCGACGAGGACGACGGTGCCGAATCCCTATGACGGCCCCGAGTACCGGCGGCTGCTTACTGCGGCCCGCCGCTCCCTGGAGCGCACCGGCGGCGACCTGACCGGGTCGGTCAGTGTCAGCTACCCGGACGACGCTGAACGCAAGGCGATCATCGGTGTCACCGGCCAGTACCGGCCCGAGGGGAGCAGCCGGATCACGGTGCGCCTGGCTGACCTCGACGCGGCGGTCCTCGAAGCGACCGGGCACGGTCTGCCGGACCTGCTGGCCGGGCTCGGAGCGCCGCTGCGCAACCGCCCCGCAGAGAGACAGCGGCTCGTAGCCGAGAGCGCCGCCGTCCTTCGCTCGACGGAAAAGAGCCCTCTGCATTCCTTGCGAGAGTGGTTCCGGGAATGGGTTTCGGTGATTAGGTGGGACGGAACCATGACCAGGCTGGTCAACGTGGGCGAGCAACGGCGGGTCGGGCAGGCGGTGCGGGTGCTCGAAGTACTGGAGGCGCGGGCCGGGGTTCCGGTGCAGCTCGCGGAACTCGCGGCCGAGGTCACGGGAGACACCAAGGCGCTGAACCACGGAACGACGCTGTCCACTCTGGTGATGCGTGCGCTGGCGCTGCGGGCCGGGGTGCACAAGCCCGTGACGACCGAGGAACGCAGGGAGCTGTGGGACTCCGGTGGTGTGGTCGTGGACGATCTGGCGAGCCGGGTGCTGGTGCTGAACCTGCCGTCTGACGGGAAAGGGCTGGGGGAATGGCTCACCGGGGCGGCCCGGCTGGGCATGCCGTTCTACGTCACGTTGCAGCAGCTCGTGGAGCTGCAGGTGATCGTGCGGCCCTTGCTGGTGTACGTCTGCGAGAACCCGGCGGTGCTCCGGCGGGCGGCGGCCGAATTGGGGGCGGGGTCGGCGCCTTTGGTCTGCACGGAGGGGCAGCCGTCGACGGCGTTTCACCGTCTCGCGGTGGCGCTCAAGCGGGGCGGGGGCGAGCTGCGGTACCACGGTGACTTCGACTGGCCGGGCGTCGCGATCGCGGGCTCAATAATGCGCCGCCACAGCGCACGGCCGTGGCGGATGAGCGCCGCCGACTACATCGCCGGGGTGCGGGCTGACGCCGCGCATGTTCGGCTGACCGGCACGCCGCAGCCGACACCGTGGGATCCGGAACTCGGCGAGGTCATGACCGCGACGGGTCGTGCCCTGTACGAGGAAAGCGTGGCCGACGCCCTGATCGCCGATTTGCCGGGCCCTTGTGCATGAGCGGTTAGCTTTCCGCCGCATCGGGTGCCGTCTCCGCGCCGCGCCGGCCTGAGTTCCGTCATAGGTTCGCGACGGCTCTGGCCGGATCGGGCTCCCCGCCAGACGTGCCTACCGGCTCGGCGGCCAGACGTGACAGCGGTCAGCGCGGGCGAAGGCGGGCATAACGCCGGCACCCTGAGGTTAGGCTGAGCCGGTGAGCAACCTGGACCGGTCTCCGACCGAGCTCATATGCGAACGGCATGAGGATGCTTCAGCCGGGCCTGTCGTGCTGCCCTACCGGAGCGTGCCCCTCGGCGGTCCGCGGGCGATGACGGTACGGCGCAGCCTGCCGCAAAGGGCGCGGTCGCTCATTGGGGCGTGGTGCTTCGTGGATCACTACGGGCCCGATGACGTGTCCCTGACCGGCGGGATGGCGGTGCCCGGCCACCCGCACACCGGGCTGCAGACCGCCTC
>JBEKCN010000760.1:0-3206 GCA_050014855.1 Streptosporangiaceae bacterium
CCGATCCGCAGGGCGGCGTCGAGGATCAGCGGCGGCAGGACCGCGAACTGGAAGTCGTAATGGCCGACGGCCGACTGCAGCAGCGCGGGCGAGAACCCGTAGACGGTACCCGCGATCGCCGCGCCGGTGACGCTGACGTCCCACCGCCGCAGCACGAAGAACAGGGAAAACGCGCTGCCCGCGAAGCCCACCGTCATCAGCACGGTCAGGCTCGTCTGCGGCCCGGCCAGCAGCGTCAGCGGGGCGAGCAGCACCCCCGGCAACAGCATGAACGTGTTCCACATCACGTTCACGCCCTGCGGGGCGTTCAGTGCTGTTGTCACGAGCGGGGGTAGCCGGAAGTGCGCGATGGAGGTCGCGGCGTACCGGAAGAACCAGGCGAACTGGTCGGCGTCGTTGGGGTTCCCGGCCACTGTGCCGGTGGACGGATGCCGCCACAGCCAGAGCATCAAGGCCAGCGCGGCCAGCAGGTAGTACAGGGCGGCGAGCGCGAGCGTGTGCCACTTACGCCGGGACGGCGGGGCGTCCCGGGCGTTGGCCAGGGATTGCGTAGCGGGCAGCACAGACACAGCTCTGACGCTAGCGCCCGGCGCCGGGCGATGGGGCGAAGAGGCTTGTTACCACAGCCAACGGTAATATACGCATCTTGCCCCGGCCCGCTTACTTGACTTCGCGCAGGCGGCCGGTGCCCACGTCGAACACGAAGCCCCGGACATCGTCGGTGTGCGGGATGAACGGGCTCACCTTGACCCGGGCGATCGACTGTCGGACGTCCTCGTCCAGGTCGGGGAAGGCCTCCGCCGCCCATTCCGGCTTGATCCCCACGTCCTGCTGGATGCTCGCCTTGAACTGGTCGTCGGTAAAGGTGAGCATGCCGCAGTCGGTGTGGTGGATCAGGATGATCGACGTGGTCCCGAGCAGCCGCTGGCTGATGGTCAGCGAGCGGATCTCATCGTCGGTGACGACGCCGCCGGCGTTGCGGATGACGTGGGCCTGGCCCTCCTCCAGGCCGAGGATGGCATAGACGTTCAGCCGCGCGTCCATGCACGCGACCACGGCGAGGTGCGCCGAGGGCGGCAGCGGTAGCGGGCCGTTGAAGGCCTCGGCGTAACGCTCGTTGTTGGCCAGCAGTTCGTCGGTGACGGACATATCGTTTACCCCTCCTGGATGTACGTTCGGCTCACGACGGGAAGCAGTAGGAATCGCTGGAGGCGTCGCCGCCCTGGAGGCGCACCTAGGCCCGGGGGCTGTGGCCCGGATCCCACGTCGCTCATGTCACCCGCCCCTCAGCAGATCGTTCCGGATCTTGTGGTGTCAAGGGCGCAGGTGGCGCGCAGCGCCCACGAAGGAGCAGGACAGGCTGCGGAGCCAGCGGCACCTTGGCCGCCCATACAGCGACTGACCGGGCTGAATCTATTTAATTCCGGTCAGGAAAGTCAACTATGGGCAAGATCCACTCCCGGGTGGCACCGTTCAGTCCTGGCTGGGGACGCTGAACCTCCGACACATCCCGGTTATGGTGCCGAGACCGAGGAGGCGGTGTATGTCCCCGCGAAGGGGTAACCGGCCCGCAGCCGTGATGGAGCCGCCGGCACCGCGGTGCCGGCGGCTCCATCACGTCCAGCTGTGCGCGTCCCGGTCCGGGTACCCGGACCGGGACGCGCGGCGTCCGTCAGTTGCCGGATTGGCCGTTGGCCGGGTCGGAAGGGACAGCGGATGCCTGGGGCAGGCGGCGCGGGCTCGTCCCGTTCCCCGAAGCCGGGTCGCCAGGATCCGAGAGGCCCCTGCGGACGGACTCCAGGATCGTCATGCCCTGGCTGACGAGCCCGGCCGCTACGTCGCCCAGGCCGTCCGCACCATTGAGGATACTGATGTTCGCGTTGGACAGGCCGGCGGCCGCCTCCTTGACGATCAGCGGCAGTTGGTTGATCAGCATCTGGTCCAGCGCCACCCGGTTGTTGGACGCCGCCGCCTCAGCCTGAATCCGGGTCCGCTCCGCATCGGCCACAGCCAGGATCCGGACCCGCTCGGCCTCGGCCTGAGCCGGCTTGACGACCTCGGAGACCAGCTGCTGCTGCCGCAGCTCGGCCTGGCGCGCGGCCAGGTCAGCCTGCGCGGCGATGACGGCCTGCTGCGCGCCGGCCTGGGCCAGCGGGCCCGCCTGGGCCGCCTCGGCCTGCGCCTTGTCCACCTCCGCCTTGTACTGCGCCCGCACGACCGATGTCTGCCGCGCGTACTCGGCCTGCTGGCGCTCCGACTCCTGCTGGGCCTGGGCGGCCGCCTGGTCGGCCTGCGACTGCGCGATCTTCGCCTGCCGCTGGATGGCCGCGTTGTGCGGCGAGGCCATGGCGGCGATGTAGCCGGCGCCCATGTCGTCGATGGACTGGATCTGGAGCGCGTCAACGGTCAGGCCGATGGTGGCCATCTCGGCCTTGGAGCCGTCCAGCACCTCGGTGGCCAGCTTCTGCCGCTCGGTGACGATCTCCTCGACCGTCATCGAGCCGATGATCGAGCGCAGGTGGCCAGCGAAGATCCGCCCGGTGAGAACCGTCATCTGGTCCTGGTCGGACAGGAAACGCTGCCCGGCATTGACGATGCTCTCCTCGTCGTTGCCCACCTTGAAGGCGATTACGGCCCGGACGTTCAGCGAAATACCCTGCTTGGTCACGCAGGTCTCGGCGACCTCCGCCTCCTGCAGGCTCAGCGTGAGGTAACGCGCCTTGCGGAAGGTGGGCATCACATAGGCCCCGCGGCCGGTGACCACCCGGAATGGCGCACCGCTGCGGCCAGCCCTCCCACCGGAAATCAGCAGGGCTTCGTCGGGCGCTGGAACGCGGTATCCGAACATCTTTCATCTCCTATACCGGCTTACTTGCCGGCCGGCTTTTCGTTGAGCCGGCATTTGTGTCCTGCGAGTCCCCGAATGCGCTAAGCGCCATAATCACCCAGCTCATCAAGCGGGTCGTCGGCCCACTTCATCACGTCGAGAGCCCGGCGCCCCCGCGAATCGGTGACGAGCACGGTGGCGCCTTGGGGCAACGGTTCCTCTGACCAGGCAATGAAAGTTTCTGAGCCGCCGCGGATCTTGATCCGAACTTCCCCCGGTCCGCGCTCACCGCGAGTGCCGATCGTAAGGACCCCCACCGAACCGATCGCCGACGAGTCCGCGACCAACGCATGCCCCCTTACACCACCTGAATATCTCT
>JBEKCN010000761.1:0-3194 GCA_050014855.1 Streptosporangiaceae bacterium
CCCTCCGGGGCCCAGCCACGCAGCTGCTGACGCACCCGGTCGACCTTCCATGGTGGGGCGCCCACCTCGGCCGCGAGGGCGGCGCTGTTCTTGCCCCGCGGGGCGGCACCCACCCGGCCGAGCAGCCGGATGCCCTGCGCGAGCGCGCTGGTGATGAGGACCGGAGGGACGCCCGTGGCCAGCGCCCAGCGGAGCTGCTCGAGCGCGTCGGCCAGCCGCCCCTCCACCGCCCGGTCGGACACCGTGAACCCGCTCGCCTCGGCCCGGCCCTGGTAGTAACGGGCGACCGCCTCCTCGCCGATGTGGCCCTCCACGTCGGACGCGAGCTGGCTGCACGCGGCGGCGATCTCCCTCAGGTCCGACCCGACGGCATCGAGCAGGGCCCGCAGGCCGCCCTCGTCGGCCACCCGGCCCGCCCGGCGGAACTCACCGCGCACGAAATCGAGCCGGTCGGAGAACCGGGTGATCTTCGGGCAATCGATCACGGTGACCGGCCCGGGCGTCTTCTTCAGCGACGTGAGGAGGGCCTTGCCCTTGGCCCCGCCTGCGTGCGTGACGATCAGCACCACGTCAGGAGCCGGGTCCGCGGCGTACCGCGTGATCTCGTCGGCGACATCCTTGCCGGCGTCCTGAGCCGCGCGGATCACCACCACCCCTCCCCCGCCGAACAGCGACGGAGAGGTGAGCGAGGCCAGCTCGCCGGCGGCCAGGTCTGCCGCGGCCACGTCATGGACGTCACCGGGGACGGAAGCCGGGGACTCGGGGCCGGAGTCTCCGGCCCCAGCGGCGCGGTCCGGGCCGGAGTCTCCGGAGTCTCCGGAGTGGAGACTCTGGGCCAGCCGGGCCGCCGTGATCAGCGCGCTGACGGACCGCTCCACGAGCAGTTCCTCTTCACCGGCGATGACGTTGACGGGGGCGGGGGCGTCCGGACGTGCGGTCATGGCCCGCAGCATGCCATGCATTCAGCCGCCGCCGCACCCGGCTGGAGACTCCGGCCCAGGAGATCGGCCGGGCGCTCCGCCGAGGTGATCGGCCGAGGTGATTGGCCCAGGAGATTGGCCCAGGAGATTGGCACTGCCGCGGGTCACACGGGCGGCGCGACGGGCTCGCCGCCCCGCCAGATGCGGTACGGCGTGAGCCCGTAGGCCCAGACGAACGCGCCTTCGTGATCGGCGTCCCACTGCACGATGTCGGCGTAACGGCCCGGGGCCATGGCACCGCGGTCGGGGGCGCGGAGCGCGTGCGCACCGCCGATGGTGGCCGCGCGCAGCGCCTCGGTGACGCTCATGCCGAAGTGCCACACGGCCAGCGAGATCACCAGCGACATCGACGTGATGCCGTTCCTGCCTGGCGTGTGATCGGTGCCGAGAGCGACGGCCACGCCCTTGTCGAGCAGCGCCCGCACCGGCGGCGCGCCGTGCGTCTGCAGCGACGTGGCCGGGCAGACCACCGCGGCCACCCCGGCCCGGGCCAGCGCGGCCACATCGTCATCGTCGGCGGCGTGCAGCATGTCCGCCGAGGCGCAGCCGATCTCGGCGGCGAGCCGGGCGGCGCCGATCCGGGACTGGCCGCAGGCGTGAATCCGCGGCAGCAGGCCGGACCGCCGGCCGGCACTGAGGATCCAGCGGGCCTCAGCCTCGGTGAAGCGGCCGTCCTCGCAGTAGACGTCGACACTGTCGGCCCCGGCCGCGGCGGCGTCGGGACACCAGGAGCTGACCGCGTCGATGTAGTCGGCCCGGCGGCCGAAGAACTCCGGCGGCACCGAGTGCGCGGCGAGAAACGTCACGTGTACCCGCGGCATCCCTGGCTCGCTCTCCAGCGAGCGGAGCATGCGGACGTCGGCCAGCTCGCCGTCCCGGGTCAGGTGGTAGCCGGTCTTGGCCTCCACCGTCGTGGTGCCCGACATCAGCCAGGCGTTCAGCCGCTCGCGCACCCCATTGCACAGCGTCCAGGGGTCGGTTCCCCGGGTCACGGTGACGGTGGAGGAGATCCCGCCGCCCGCGGTATTGATCTCGGCGGCGGTCGAGCCGCCGGACAGCATGGTCAGCTCGGCCCAGCGGTTGCCCGCGTACACGGGGTGACTGTGCGCATCGATCAGGCCCGGCGTCACCAAAGCGCCGCCCAGGTTCTCGACATGATCGACGTCAACGATGTCATCTACCACGCCCGGTATCCGCTGGGGCAACTCGGCCGCAGGGCCTACCCAGGCGATCCGCTCATCCTTCGTGAGGATGGCGGCGTTGCTCAGGATCTCAGACCCTGTCCACAGGCGACCGATGTTGGTCATCAAACGGACAGTCAACGGTAAACCCCTACACTTCGGGAACCTGGGGTGATGGTCCCGTACGTCATGAGCGGTCACCTGCCGTGAGCCGTACGGCGGACTGAGCCGCCGGAACGTACTCCTCGGAAGCGGATCGCGCGGGCCAACGGTACAAGGCTTAACGCGCGCAGGCGCGAGCCAACATATCGATTCCGTTACCGTATTGCACCTCAAGTACCTCGTACAAGGCTTTTGCCAAAACACAGCCCTTTCTCAGCGGCCCGCGACGTTCTGTGCATCACGAACAGCCAGGGAACGCCCGAACAGGGCGCTCACCTCTGCCTTCTATATCGCTTCCGCGTCCGGCCGCACACATGCCGCGGACGCGCACATGCAGGTGCACATGCAGAATGCGGCCCGGGGAACATGCCGTGGCCGGACGCCGCCCACCGGCCGTAACTACCTGTGCGTAGCCACAACAATACGCTTTCGCTGGCGCAAAAATGGCGTAAACGCTGGATCCGGGCAAGCGCCATCAAGGGAGTCGTTCGGCGGCTTAGCCATACCCTTACCGGCAATGGGTAAGGAAATCGACAAATCCGATCCTCACGGTCATCGGGAGTTGTGGCCAAACAGATCACGGAACGAAAACTATACGTTGTCCGAGTGGTTAGCAGCGGCCGGGTCCTATCACGAAGAGTGACGAGATGCGATGATCATCTCTTCCCCGAACGGCGCTAAAGCAAGTGAACGAGACGTAAACAGCCCATGGCGACTTGGGTTGGCTGCGGAACGTTGCGGACTACGGGCCGTGACGGGCGAGGGCAGCACGCGCCGGCGCCGCCCCCGGCCCGTGCGGCCCGCGCCGGCCGCAGCCGTCACGCTGGCGCCCCCTCGGCCACGGAGCAGCCCGCTCCGGCGATCAGGTCGG
>JBEKCN010000762.1:0-3193 GCA_050014855.1 Streptosporangiaceae bacterium
GACCGCCCCGGCCGGAGTCACGGCTGGTCGCCCTGGCGGGCAGCTTCGGCGTCGTATCCAGGCACGCCAGCTTCCGTTCGGTATGGTTCCTGAACGCCACCCGCGGCGCGTTCGCCCTGGCCTTGGCCGTGCTCGTGGCGGACCTCAGCGGGGTCCAGCACGGCTTCTGGGTCGTGCTGGGCACCGTGTCAGTGCTGCGGACCAGTGCCGCCTCCACTGGATCCACGGCCTGGCGGGCGCTGGCCGGGACCGCGGTCGGGTTCGCGATCGGCGCCGGCCTGCTGGCCGCCCTCGGCACTGGGCAGACCGCCCTGTGGGTGGCACTGCCCATCGCCGTGTGCATCGCGTCGTACGCGCCGGGCACCGCGCCGTTCCTGGTCGGGCAGGCCGCGTTCACGGTCACAGTGGTAGTGCTGTTCAACCTGCTGGCGCCGGCCGGCTGGCGGGTCGGCCTGCTGCGCATCCAGGACGTCGCGCTGGGCTGCGCGGTAAGCCTGGTCATCGGGATCCTGTTCTGGCCACGGGGCGCGGGCGCCCTGGTCGGCGACGACCTCGCCGATGCGTTCCGCCGGGGCAGCGCCTACCTCACCCAGGCGGTGGACTGGGCGCTGGGGCTACGGCCGGCCGAGCCGGACACCGCGATCGCCGCGGTGACCGCGGGCCTCAGGCTGGATGACGCGCTCCGCGGCTTCCTCGCCGAGCAGGGCACGAAGCGGCTGAGCAAGGACGACCTGTGGCAGCTGGTCATGTCCACCATACGGCTGCGGCTGACCGCGCATTCGCTGGCCGGGCTGCGCGGCGCGGCACCGCCGGATCGCCGCCCGGACGAGACCCAGCTGCGGCTGCAGCGCCGCGCGGCGGAGCTGGCCGACTTCTACGGCCGGGTCGCCGACCAGGTCGGCCACGCCGCGCACCCTGGGCTGGGCCAGCGGGCGCGGTGGCCAGCGGCCGGCGCGGCAGCCCCCGCCTCCGCGCCCGCGCTGGAGCCGGTGCGGCTGGACGATCCCGCCTGGGCCGTCGCCACGGACGGCGACGGGGGCGCGGCGGACGTGGGCAGTTCGCCGGCGGAAATGGACGTGGGGATGGCGGAGAGCATGCTCGCGCGGAACACCGCCACGGTGGCGGGCACGCTGCCGTCGGCCGGCCCCGAGGAGCCGGAGGTCCTCTGGGTCCACGAGCACCTGCGCCATCTCCGCTCGCGGGCGCCGGCGATCAGCCGTCCCGCCACCCTGCTGGCCGAGACGCGCCAGCAGCCCTGGTGGCGGTGAGGTGAGCCACGGCGGCGAGCGGCTGCCTGGTCTCAGACTTTCCAGTAGACGGTGAACTGGAGGAGACGCAGGTCATCAGCCTCCGGGACAGCCGGAAGTTGAGGGCCGTGTAGACGAGGCCGATCGATACGACCAAGCCGGCTCCCAACTGGAGCAGGCGCCCGCGGATCGCGTCAATTGCGCTCTCCTGCTGGACCGGCGTTAGCCGTTTCAGCCGTGCGGCGTCCAGCCAGGGTGCGCCGCCCCACACGAGCGCCGCGAACGCGGCCACCAGAACGACTGCGCTGACGACTATTAAGGCAGTCCGGTGACGCCGGAACCATGTCAATACGCTGTCATCCAGCACAATGCCCGCCTGCCGTTACCGTCGTCTCGCGGAGTGGCCAGCCTCGGGCTTCCGGGCCGGGCGGTCAGTCGCACTCGTCGGCCGGGCCTTCGCGCTCAGCGCCGCTTCCAGCTCGGCGGCGAGCTGGGCGAGCGGGATCCGGCCGCTGGAGCGGAAAAGCAAGCGCCTTGAGCACTGCAGATGCCTCATCCGAGATGCGCAGCTTGAAGCCTCGCTGCTGGTTCGTGCAGGGCCCGGTGGATCGCTTCAGCGTGTTCGGCGGGGGGGGCTTGCAGGATCGCAGCCAGTTCCCACATCCCCTTCTTAGCCGACACTTTGGCGAAGTAGACGCTACCGAAGCCGAGGATGCAAAGCAGCATGTACCAGAACGTTCCGGCGCCGGTCAGACCGTAACCGCGGCTGGGCCCGCCACCGTCGAATTGCAGTTCGCTGAGGATCTCACTCGTGGCTTTCTTCGCTGGCAGTTTCATCATGTACGCGGCACCGAAGTAGATGCAGCCGAGGACATACCAGAACGGTTCCGCGCCGGTCAGCCCGTACCGTTTCCCCGCGGGCTGATGTTTTCCCGCCGTCTGGCGGTGAGCGGGCTGGGCCGGTTCAGGGTCACGCGCTATGAATCTTGGCTGCTCCGGTTGCACTTCGGGGTGCATCGCCTGCCGGGTGTAGTCCTGTGGCTGAGAGGAAGGCTGGCCATAAGGCGGCTGCTGGCTCATGATTGATTGACGCATGCCAGCCCATTCCGGTTGACGTAGTGGCGGCTAACTACGATCCGCTCTGTATGCCATGGAAAGCGGCAAAACGGAATGCCGGGCGATAAGCGCGTGGCAGGTTATGGGAAATACCATTCCGTACGAGGCGGCGTATTTCGTTCCTGCCTGCGCGCCGCCGCGCACCCGCTCCGGCACCTGGCGACGCGTGACGGTGCCCGATGCGGTCAGCATCGGCAAGTCGTGCTACGACACCGCCCGGGAGGCTGCTCTCGGCCTGTCCTGGCGGCACGTGCCGCGCCATGCGTGCTGTTCACCGGAACAGCAGCAGCGCTGCCCCATTTTTCGACTGGTGCCCGTCGTAGGCCATGTGCTGGAGCCGCCAACCGGTCCGCTCGATCGCCTCGATGACTTCGGCCGCGCCGGAAACCGGCCGGCTGAAGCCGGAGCTTGTGGAAGGGACATCGAAGCGGTACAGGAATACGCCGCGGCATTCCTCGCGTGCCCGAGTGGCGTGGTTTCCGGCGGTATCGGCCTTAACTTCCTTGATAAATCCCATCGCCAGCTTCCTTCAGTCGTGCGGGAAAGGATCGGCGCTACCCGTCGTTGTCGTCTTCCGGGTTCCCGTCAGCGGATCCTGGCCGATCTCACATGACGCGATCTGATAGGCGCCTTGAGCGGTTACGCTGCGATTTGTGGCATAACAGCGCGAGGGCCACGAAAAGGAGTCGCTGCGCGGCGAGGAGCGGCTTACGTATATCCGCCGCCGATCCCTTCGCATATAACCAGTAGCCGGCCAGTCTCCACGGGGACTGGCCGACGCCTTTTCGTGGCCAGCGTGGACAAAGTCCGGTTCGGGTCTTCCGGCCCAC
>JBEKCN010000763.1:0-3189 GCA_050014855.1 Streptosporangiaceae bacterium
GCGACCATCGACTTCGTGGACACGATCGAGAAGCAGGGCTTCACGATCGACAACCCCAACGCGTCGGGTTCCTGCGCCTGCGGCGACTCGTTCCACTGATCGGTGCGGATCGCCGTCACGGGGTCGGTCGCCACCGACCACCTGATGACCTTCCCTGGGAAGTTCACCGAGCATCTCATCGCGGACAAGCTTGACCGGATCTCCTTGTCGTTCCTTGTGGACGGCCTGGAGATCCGGCAAGGTGGCGTGGCCGCGAACATTGCCTTCGGGATGGGCTGCCTTGGCCTGCGCCCGCTGCTGGTCGGGGCGGTGGGCCAGGACTTCGCGAGCTACCGGTCCTGGCTGGAGGCCCACGGGGTGGACACCAGCGCGGTGCTGGAGTCCAAGCGGTCGCATACCGCCCGCTTCGTCTGCACCACCGACACCGATGGTAACCAGATCGCGTCGTTCTACCCGGGCGCGATGTCCGAGGCGCGGGATATCTCGATCACCGACGTCGCCGGGCAGGCCGGGGGCGTGGACCTGGTGCTGATCGGGGCCGATGACCCGGACGCCATGTTCCGGCACACGGCGGCCTGTGCCGCCGCGGGGATCCCGTTCGCTGCGGATCCCTCCCAACAGCTCCCGCGAATGGACGCCGACCAGACCCGGACGCTGGTCGACGGGGCGGCGTACCTGTTCTCCAACGAGTACGAGCTGGCCCTGATCGAGCAGCGGACCGGCTGGGACGCCGACGAGCTGGCCAAGCACGTCGAGGTCGTGGTCACCACGCTTGGCCCCGATGGCGCGCGTATCACCCAGGCTGGCCAGCCCCCGATCACCGTGGCCGCTGTCCCGGGTATCCAGGCCGCCGACCCCACCGGCGCGGGCGACGCGTTCCGGGCGGGTTTCCTGGCCGCCGTGGCCTGGGGGCTCTCGCTGGAGCGGGCCGCCCAGCTCGGCTGCCTGGTCGCGGCGTCCGCCCTGGAAACCGTGGGCACCCAGGAGTACCAGCTCACCGCCGCGGCGCTCACCGACCGCTTCGCCGCCGCCTACGGCCACTCCGCCGCCGCCGAGGTCGTCCAGCACCTGTCCTGACCCACTCCTGCCCCACGCGCAGTCCATTTGGGTGGGGAACCCGTAGATATCGCGGGTTTCCCCACCCAATTGCTTTCCAAGCCGCCGTCACGGCGAGGCGCTCGTGACCGGCCCAGCGAACCGGGCCTTGTGCCCGGTGAGTGGCCGGTGTGTCGGCGAAGTACCACGGCGCGGGCGCGAAGCGCAGCGGGGGGTTCCAGGGGGGTCGCCCCCCAGGCAAACACAGCGGGGCGCCCTCCTGAGGAGGACGCCCCGCTTTTGCCTACCTAGTGATCACCGGAAGAACGACTGGATGTAGTCCTTCGGCGATCCGACTCCGGTCGAGTCGTCGTAACCCTTGACCGCCGGCAGGGCCGCGGCGCCTTCGCCGTCGATGCCGAGCGTGCGCAGGTAGGTCACGAGCGGGCCGGTCTTGGTGTAGGGGTCGGTGTAGTTGTTGCGGACCTCGGCCAGGTAGCCCGGGCCCCGTGGGTGGTCGGTCACGTCGTGGTACGCGGCCGTGCCGTACCGCTGGTAGATCACCGGGTCAGCGAAGCCGAGGGGATGGCCCGCGGCCTGCTGCGCGTCCGCCTCGATGCCCGCGAACGTCGGGCAGGCGACGCTGGTGCCGCCGATCCGGCTGAGGGCGAAGGCGTACGTCGTGCCGTCCGGCTGCAACGTGGTCTGCCCGACCAGCACGCCCGTGCTCGGGTCGGCCAGCGCCGAGACGTCCGGCGCCACCCGCATCGGGGTCGTGGTCGTGCCCTCAGGCACGCTCGTGGCCAGGCTGTAGGGCACCACGCCGCGCTGGTAGAACGGCTGCTTGTACTGCGTGCTCACGCCGCCGCCGCTGGAGCCGTCGTAGTAATCCGGGTACAGGCCAGGCGGCGTGTACTCCCACGACTTGCCGCTCGAGGAGAGCGGGTCGAGCAGCGTGCCCCACGACGTCTCGAACTCGTAGTTCTTCTTCGGGCCGATCGCGAGGCTGGTGCCGCCGACCGAGGTGACCCAGGGGCTGGACGTCGGGTAGTCCACCTGGATCGCGTCCGAGGCCGCGTCCTCGTCCGGTGACTCGTAGCCGCTGTCGCCGGAGGAGAAGAAGAACCCGATGCCCTCAATCGCGCCAACCTGGAAGATCTGGTCGTCCACGCTGGTCAGCGCGTCGTCGTCGTAAGGCTCGCCCCACGAGTTACTCACGATGCTGGCCAGGTGGTTGTCCACGATGGAGGCCAGCGCGGTGGTGAGGTCCTGATCGGTACAGCTGGCGGCCGCGACGAAGCGGACGTTCGCGTCCGGGGCCTGGCCGTGCACCGACTCCACGTCGAGGGTTTCCTCGCCGTACCAGCCCGGCGCGTCACACTCGTCGGCTGCGGTGAGGGTGAAGGTGCTCGGCAGGGTCTGCTGGTACTGACCGGGCCGGAACGGCTTGTCCCCCACCACCTTCGCGAACTCGTTGGCGTCGCTGTGCATGGTCGGCGAGGCGTAGGCGTCCACGATCGCGACCGTCTGGCCCTTGCCGGTCATCCCGGACTGGCTCACGCCGTAGGCGCTACGGACCTGGGCGGGGGTGTACCCGCAGTTGGTCCAGGGCTGCTTCTTGCCGTAGGCGGACGGCTCGCTGGTCGCGATCTTCTGCCCGTAATACGCCGAGCAGGGCGGCGCGACCCAGTAGTTCGGTCCCGGCGGCGGCAGCGTGTCAGCCGGCTTCATCTGGTGGGTGGCGGTGTCCAGGCCGGACACGGTGAGCACCGCACTGGCCACCGAGGCCGGGGCGCTGGCCGTCTCCGCCGGCGCCCGGTCGGTCCGCTTGTCCGGGCCCCTGAAGTTCTGGAAGGTCACGTTGAATGCCTTGGCCGCGTCGCTGACCGAGCCGCTCACCGTGACGTATCCGTCGACGCTGTCGTTGACCGAGGTCACCGTGAGCCCGTCGCCGGTCAGCCAGGCCTTGACCGCGGCGATCTGCGCGCTCGTCGGCCCGAACTCCGCTTTGACCTGGGCCGCGCTCAGGTACCGGCCGTAGTCGGCGCTGCTGGGCGTGGAAACGGCGGTCGCGTAAGCGGCCAGGCCGGCCGCGTTCTGCCCGGCCAGGTAGACGCGGGCGTTGACCGTGCCGGTGGTGACGGGCGCGGCAGA
>JBEKCN010000764.1:0-3187 GCA_050014855.1 Streptosporangiaceae bacterium
GCAGCAGCGGTACGCCGATCCCGCCTACATCGAGCAGCAGGCCCGGGATCAGCTGCATATATGCTTCCCGACCGAGAAGTGTTACGTGATCATCGGCAACGCGGCCGGCCCGGGCGCCACCCCGGAATCGGCCCCACCGGTGGCTCCCTGGTACGCCAAGCTGTGGCAGTCCGTTAAGAAGGCGGACCAGGCCCCGGCCCGGTCCGTTAAGAAGGCGGACCAGGCCCCGGCCCGGTCCGTCAAGAAGGCGGACAAGGCCCCGGCCCGCTGATGGACCCGCAGACCGAGGCGGTGGTCGCCGCCCAGCTCGGCCGCGCCCCCCGCGGCCTGCGGGCGGTCGCGCATACCTGCCCGTGCGGCCTGCCCGACGTGGTCGAGACCGCGCCCAGGCTGGCTGACGGTACTCCCTTCCCGACGCTGTACTACCTCAGCTGCCCGCGGGCGGCCGCCGCGGTGAGCAGGCTGGAAGCCGCGGGCACGATGCGGGCCATGACAGCCCGGCTGGCGCGCGACGAGGACCTCCGCCAGTCGTATGAGGCGGCCCACCAGGACTACCTGGCCCGGCGGGACAAGGCGGCGCGGGAGGTCGGCCTGGAGCCGCTGCCACCGGGTACGCAAAGCGCGGGCGGCATGCCGGGCCGGGTCAAATGCCTGCACGCGCTCCTCGCACACGAGCTCGCTGTGCCGGGCGTGAACCCGCTCGGCCGGGAAGCGGCCGGTGCCGCCGGAGCCTGGTGGGCGGATGGCCCGTGCGTCACGCAGCGGCCGGATGCGACCGGCCCGGGTGGCTCCCCAGCTGGGCCTTTCGGGCCCGGCCCGGCTGCGCGGGGGCCCGGCGGCCCTGGCACGGCGCGTGCCCCGGACGAGGCGTGTGCCCCGGACGATACGGAGGATGGCTGATGACCCGGCGCGTGGCGGCAATTGACTGCGGGACCAATTCAATTCGGCTGCTGGTGGCCGACGTCGATCCTGGCCGGGGAACGCTCACCGACGTCGACCGGCGGATGGAGATCGTCCGGCTCGGCCAGGGCGTGGACACCACCGGCCGGCTCGCCCCCGAGGCGCTGGACCGGACGCTGGCCGCGCTGAGCGACTACGCGTCGGTCATGAGGCGGCTGGGCGCCGAGGAGGTCCGGATGGTGGCGACCAGCGCGACTCGTGACGCGGCAAATGCGGGCGAGTTCACCCGCCGGGTCACCGACGTGCTCGGGACCGGGCCCGAAGTCCTCGGCGGCGATGAGGAGGCCCGGTTCTCATACACCGGCGCCACCGCCGAACTGGCCGGCGACCGGTCGGTACCGCCGCCATACCTGGTCGTCGATATCGGCGGTGGTTCGACCGAGTTCGTCCTCGGCGGCGTCAGCGGGCCCGCCGCAGCCGCCGGGGCCACGGCGCAGCCGGGACCCGCGGAGGGCGCCGGGGTCTTTTCGGCCATGAGCGTCGACATCGGATGCGTTCGGATGACCGAGCGTCACCTGCGTTCCGATCCGCCGTCACCAGCGGAGATCGCCGCGGCCACGGCCGACATCGACGCGGCCATCGACCGGGCCGCGTCGCAGGTCGACGCCACCGCGGCGCGCACGCTCGTCGGGCTGGCCGGATCGGTCACCACGGTGGCGGGCATCGCGTTGGACCTGCCGGTGTACGACCCGGCGCTGCTGCATCACGCGCGGATCTCGGCCGCCGACGTACACGCTGTGACGACCCGGCTGCTGGCCCTCAGCCGGGTGGAGCGGGCCCGTATCGGCGTGATGCATCCGGGCCGGGTGGACGTCATCGGAGCCGGGTCGCTGATCCTCGACCGCATCATGAGGCGACTGCACCTGGGTGAGGTCCTGGTCAGTGAGCACGACATCCTGGACGGCATCGCCTGGTCGATCGCGGCGGCGCAACCGGCCGCCGGGCGGTGAGTACCGCGAGCCGCAACGGGCCGGACCCGGCCGGTACGGCCGGCAGCACGGGCGGGCGGGCCGACCTCCGCGGACCGGTTCCGCCGGGCTCAGGCTGGCCGGAGGACCCCGCGACGGCCGCGACTCCGGTGGCGCACAGTGCGGCGGACGTGCGAGAGCTGGCGCGAAGCGCGCCGGACCTGACGGAGCTCACCGCGCGGCAGTCGGTCTGCCGGGCCTGCCCGCGCCTGGTGAGCTGGCGGGAGGAAGTCGCTGCCGTCCGCCGGCGTTCCTTCGAGTCCGAGCGCTACTGGGGCCGCCCCGTCCCGGGCTGGGGCGCCGCTGCCCCGCGGGTGGTGATCGTCGGTCTCGCGCCTGCCGCGCACGGCGGGAACCGGACGGGACGGGTCTTCACCGGAGACCGCAGCGGGGATTTCCTGTACGCCTCGCTCTACCGCTGCGGTCTGGCCAGCAGCCCGGTGAGCGTCACGGCCGGCGACGGCCAGCGGCTCCTGGACACCCGGATGGTCGCGGCGGTCCGCTGCGCGCCTCCCGCCAACAAGCCCACGACGGAAGAACGTGACACCTGCGCCCCGTGGCTGGCCGCAGAGCTCGCTCAGGTGGCGCCGCCGGTCCGGGTCATCGTCTGCCTGGGCGGCTTCGCCTGGCAGGCACTCTGGCCCGTGCTGCGCACGGTCGGCTTCGTGCTGCCGGCCCGGCGGCCCCCGTTCGGTCACGGTGCCGAGGCGGAGGTCCGGCCACCCGATCCGGCGGCCCCGCCGGTCCTGCTGCTTGGCTGCTACCACCCCAGTCAGCAGAACACCTTCACCGGGCGCGTCACCCCGGAGATGCTCGACGCCATCTTCCGTCGCGCCCGCGATTTCTCAGGCTTGCCGGAACACACCGACGGTTAAGAGGCGCTCTTTACCGGCCCAGCGAGTCCCGGGCCGAAGGCTCGGGTGAGCGGCCGGTGCTGTCGGTGGGCACCGCGGCGGGTCACGGCGAGGCGCTCGTGACCGGCCCAGCGAACCGGGCCCTTGGGCCCGGTGAGCGGCCGGTGTGTCGGCGAAGTACCACCGCGCGGGCGCGAAGCGCAGCGGGGGGTTCCAGGGGGGTCGTCCCCCCTGGGCCAGCACAGGTTCCGGGGGTCGCCCCCGGGCCAGCACAGCGCATGCGGGGGGTTCCGGGGGGTCGCCCCCGGGGCAGCACAGCCCCCGGGGCAGCACAGCCCCCGGGCCAGCACAGCTTCCGGAACAACACTGTGACCTGGTTGACGACCGATTTATCTCGGTATTTCA
>JBEKCN010000765.1:0-3183 GCA_050014855.1 Streptosporangiaceae bacterium
AGCGAGCCAGCGCGTGCAGCAGCGCGGCCACCGGGATCAGGGCCAGCGGCCACCGGGATCAGGGCCAGCAGTCCCGCGCGGCCGAGATCGGCCGTGATCCTCAGGATCCGGCGGTGGCCGAACCGGTCCGCCCACGCGCCCGCGTGCACGGCGAAGATCAGGCTGGCCAACCAGATGGCGGCGGCCAGGAAGCCCATCTCGGCCGCGTCGGCGTGCAGCGCGAGGATACCGGTGTACGGGATCGCGACGGACGAGACCTGATCGCCGAACATGGAGATCGTCTGGGCGCTCCAGTACCGGCGGAACTCCCGCTGGCGGAGCAGTTCGGGGACGCGGCCCGGGGGGTTCATGGCGCGGCGGGATCGCCGGGAGCGGGGTCAGCGGGCGTAATCTCGCTGGGAATGCGGGCCGGTAGGCTGCCGGACGTGGAGCTTCGGATCAGCACCAGGAACGCGCGGTTCCAGGAGTGGCAGGCGCTGCTGGCCAACCGCAGGAAGCGGCTGCGGGCCGGGGAGTTCCTCGTGCAGGGCGTGCGCCCGATCACGCTCGCGGTCCAGCACGGCTGGCCGGTCCGGGCGGTGATCTACGCCGCGGGCCGGCCGCTGTCCGCCTGGGCCGAGTCGGTGCTGACCGACGCGGCGGCCGCTGACCGGGTGGCCATGTCCGCCGAGCTGATCCGGGAACTCGGTGAGAAGAACGAGGAGATCCCCGAGCTGATCGCCGTGGTGGCGATGCCCGCGGACGACTACGCGCGGATCGGCGTCACCGCGGGCTTTCTCGGCGTGGTGCTGGACCGGCCGTCCAGCCCCGGGAACGTCGGCACCGTGGTGCGCTCGGCCGATGCGTTCGGGGCGGCCGGGGTGATCGTGACCGGGCACGGAGCCGACCCATACGACCCCAAGGCGGTGCGGGCAAGCACCGGATCGCTGTTCGCGGTGCCGGTCGTGCGGGACGCAGCGCCCACCGGGGTACTGGCCTGGGTCCGGGGCCAGCGCGCGTCCGGCGTGCCCGTGGCCGTGCTCGGCACCGACGAGAAAGGCGAGGTCGAGGTGGCCGAACAGGACCTGACCGGGCCCGCCCTCATCGTGGTCGGAAACGAGACGAGCGGCCTCAGCGAGGCCTGGCGGGCGGCCTGCGATCAGATCGCGCGGATACCGATCACGGGTTCGGCCAGCTCACTGAACGCGGCCACCGCCGCCACCGTGCTCCTGTACGAGGCGGCCCGCCAGCGCGGGGCCCGGGTTTCCCGGGAAACCGGGCCCTGCTAGTCCGGCACGGCCTAGTCCGGCACGGCCATTTCGCCGAGCTCGGACCAGTCATCCTGCTCGACCGTCACGTTCACGATCTTCGGGGTGGCGGCCAGGTGCGGCGGCAGCGTCTTCTGCGCCTCCTTGAAGTGCGCGGAGGTCACGTGGGCCACCCCGGCGTCCTGGTCACGGAAGGCCTCGACCAGGACGTATTCGGCGGGATTGTCCAGGCTGCGGGACCATTCGAACCACTTACAGCCAGGTTCGCTCCGCGTGGCCTGGGTGAAATCACGGGAGATCTCAGGCCAGCGGTCAGCGTCCTCAGGACGCACCAGGAACTTGGCGGTAATGAAGATCATTGGGCCTCCCTGTCCAATGTGCGGCCTGTCCATTGTGCTGGTTCCCATGATCGCCCACCGGGGCGGCGGATGTTAAGCCGGCGGCTGGGTCCGGCACATATTGAGACGGGATACTGCCCGGGCCCGGGGGTGCTCAGACCTCGCCCAGGCCGATCCATTTGCCCGGCCGCGGCACCGAGTAGGACCGCAGGGCCGGCAGCAGCTCACTTACCGCGCGCACGTTCGTGATCAGCCGCAGGTTCTCCTCCTTCACGAACCCGCGGTCGGCCGCCTCCCGCAGGAAGGCGTGGAAGGCCGCCCAGTAGCCGCCGGTGTCCAGGGTCGCGATCGGCTTGCGGTGCAGGCCGAGCTGGGCCCAGGTGGCAATCTCGGTGAGCTCCTCCAGCGTGCCCAGGCCGCCGGGCAGCGCCACGAAGGCGTCGGCGAGCTCGTACATCGCCTGCTTGCGCTCGTGCATGGAGCCCACCTCGACGAGCTCCGTCAGCCCCGGGTGCGCGATCTCGTGGCTGACCAGATGGCGCGGGATCACGCCGATCACCCGCCCGCCGGCCGCCAGCGCGGCGTCCGCCAGCACACCCATCAGCCCGACGGCGGCGCCCCCGTAGACCACCGTGATGCCGTTGCGAGCGAGCAGTTCGCCGAGCGACCGGGCGGCGTCGGCGAAATCCGGCCCGGTCCCGGCCGACGACCCGCAATACACACAGATACGTGAGAATTCCACGGTCTGACTCTAGGGGCGCCCGGGGCCGATGCCAGGGTGCCCAGGACCGCTCCCCCGGCGTAAGGTCGGCATGTCATGACCACCCGGACGTGCTCCCGGGTAGGTGCGAGTTCATGCCCGGGTCAACGCGATCAAGAACGTAGTCAGCGGGCTGGCCAATTTCGTCGCCGCGGCTGGCTTTGCCATCTTCGCCCCGGTGCGCTGGTCATTCGTGGTCCCGCTGGCCGCGGGCTTCCTGATTGGCGGCTGGACCGGGCCGAAAATCGTGCGCCGGATGCCGGGCGAGGGATTGCGGATTGTCGTGGCCCTGGCCGGACTCGGGCTGGCGGCCAGGCTCGCCCTGGACGCCTACCGGTAGGACCGCAACGCCCGCCTGGGGGCTTATGCGTCATTTGAGACAATGCCGCCTAGCTTATTCTATTTAAAATCACTCTCAACTGAGATTGCCCGGGTCTATGCTGTTTAGATCGATATACGGGCCATGCACAAAACGGGCCGACCTGGCGCGGACCGGCTCACGGTTACAGGCCACTTCACCTGCTGCGGCGCCGCTAGTGTGCCGGCGACCCCCAGCGCGCAGCAGATGGGAGCACCAGCATGACAGCGCTCATTGTCATTGTCCTCGTCGCGGGCGCGGGATATCTCATCTCCGTGCGCATCCACCCGCTCAAGCGCTGCCCCATGTGCAAGAGTACGGGCCGGCACTTCGGCGGCGTCTACGCCTACGCCCACCGCCGGTGCCGCGCCTGCGGCGGCACCGGACGGAAGGACCGGCTCGGCGCGAAGGTCTTCTTCGGCGGTACCAAAAATACCGGCTATTTCGGGCCTAAATAGGCTGATAAGCCTGATAACCAGC
>JBEKCN010000766.1:0-3183 GCA_050014855.1 Streptosporangiaceae bacterium
CGACCGCGCGATCTCGGGGCTGCGCCCCTCGCCACTGTCCGTGCCGTCGCTCTTCATGACGCCTCCACCGGTTCGGGGGCACGGCTGGCTGAGCTCGAGGGCAGGGGCTGCTCGGGGTGATCGAGGATGTCGGCGGCGGGATTCCAGTAGGCGGGGGCCTTCACCACGACGCCGTCCAGGCCGCGGCCGCCGTCCGGCGGGCGCCGGGTTACACCGAACGTCCCGTCCGCGATCGCGCGCAGCAGGCCCTCGCCGCAGATCCGGCGCAGCAGCCCGGTCGCCTCGCCGAGTACCTCGCGGGCCCGGGTGGCGACGAACCCGTCCGGCTCGGGCCGGAAGCTCTCCCCCAGCCGGCCGGCGGCGGCGCGGACGTACCGCACGTTTTCCAGGGCCAGGTCCCGGTCGGACAGGAACGGTGTGTGGATGCCCTCGGTCATCATGCCGATGAGCAGGATCGACTGGTCCGTCATCAGCCCGCACAGGTTGAAGAACGCGTCCAGCAGGTAGCCGGCGAACACGTTACCGGTCATGTGCTTGGTGGGCGGCATGTACTTCAGCGGGGCGTCCGGGAACAGCTCGCGGACGAGCTGGGCGTGCGCCAGCTCCAGCAGGAACGAGTCCGGCACCGCCGGGTTGATCTCGAAGGCGTGCCCCAGCCCGAGCTGCGCGTCGGCCAGCCCGGCTTCCTGGCCGAAGTACTCGTTCAGCAGCTGGCTGACCACCACCGTGTGCGCGGCGTCCACAGCGTCCGCGGTGGTCAGGTAGTTGTCCTCGCCGGTGTTGATCACGATACCGGCGCGCGCGTGCACCTGGCGGGAGAACCGCTGGTCGATGAAGGTCCGGCGGGGGTTGATGTCGCGGAAGATGATGCCGTACATGCAGTCGTTCAGCATCATGTCCAGCCGCTCCAGCCCGGCCAGGGCCGCGATCTCCGGCATGCACAGGCCGGAGGCGTAGTTGGTCAGCCGCACGTACCGGCCCAGCTCGCGGGAGGTCTCATCCAGCGCGGCGCGCATCAGCCGGAAGTTCTCCTGGGTGGCGTAGGTGCCCGCGTAGCCCTCCCGGGTCGCGCCCTCGGGCACGTAGTCCAGCAGCGACTGGCCGGTGGACCGGATGACCGCGATGATGTCTGCGCCCTCCCGCGCCGCGGCCTGGGCCTGCGGGATGTCCTCGTAGATGTCGCCGGTGGCCACGATGAGGTAGATCCACGGCTTTGGCGGGTCGGCCGTCGCCGCGATCATGCGGGACCGCTGCGCCCGCTGCCCGTCGATGGCGGCGAAGCCCGTTCGCACCGCCTGTGCCGCCGCTTCCCTGGCTGCCCGCGCGTCGCTGCCGACGGGGAGGCGGAACGCCACCGTGCCCGCCGCAGCGGCCTCGGCGAGGCGTCTCAGGTCGTGGTGACCGCTCGCGGCGAGGGCGTGCCAGACCGGGAGGGCGACGCCGTGCTCCAGCCCGACGCCGTCCCGTACCGCGTCGGTGAGCCGGTTGACCCACGGCATCCCGTCACCGTCGGCGCCGGTCAGCCCGGCCAGACGCAGCACGGCCCGTTCGACGGAGACCGTGGTGTGCGTCCTGGCCATCTCGGTGATGGGCTGCCCCGCCTTCCGGGCCAGCTCCCGCGCCTCGCGCACGACGGCGGGGTCCAGCCCCAGCTTCGACGTCATGACGTCTCCCTTCCCGCTCCGACGACGTGTGCGCCAGCCCCGCCGCCCGCTCCCGCCGCGGGTGTTTTCCCGGTCTGGGCAGCATTTTCAGTCGTATTCACTGAAAATGCTCCCGGATCATGAAAGACACGGCGCTCGAACAGTGTCCGGACGGCGGGACTGGTCCGGAGGAGGTCCAGGGCCAGCTCCGCGTGCCCGGGGACGTAGCCGTTGCCAATGAGCATGGTCACGTCGGCGGCCATGCCTTCGGCGCCGAGCGCCGCCGCGCTGAACGAGGTGGCCATCGAGAAGAAGACGACCGTCCCGCCGGGGGCGGTGGCCAGGATCGCGCCGCCTTCGCAGCCGGGCACGTCCACGCAGACCACCGTCACGTCGGCGGGGCCGCCCGCGCCGGCGACCGCCTCAGCCAGCGCGACCGGCTCGCGCGCATCGGCCAGCACGATCGCGTCGGCCAGGCCGGATTCGTGCAGCAGCGCCGCCTCGGCGTCGCTGGGCACCACACCGATGATCGCGGCTGCCCCCGCCGCGCGCGCCGCCGCGGCCGACAGCGACCCGCTCTTCCCGGCCGCGCCCAGGATGGCGACGACCGGGCCAGGGCGCCCGGCAGCGGGCGGTCCGGGCGGCGGGTCGCCGAAGCCCCGGCCGGAGCGGTAGGCGCTGACGACCCGGCGGGTCAGCGCGGGGGCGCCGCAAACGTCGAAGACGGCCAGCGCCAGCGCCCCGGGCAGATCGTCCGGCAGCGGGACCGCGATCGACCGGGCGAACAGGATCGCGTGCCCTGCGCACGGGATCTGCTCCGACTGGCCGTCCCAGGCCGCGAGGCGGTCGGTGATGGCCAGCGGGGTGAGGCTGAGCGACACGAGGGTGGCGATCCGCATCCCGGCGCGCAGCCCGAGCGGGGACTGCGGTCCAGCTTCGGCGACGACCCCGGTGAGCATGCCGCCCGAGCCGGTCACTGGATTGTGCATCTTGCCGCGGCTGGTGATCACCTCGAGCACGGCCGCGCGCATATCGTCCGCCCCGCCACCGGTGGACTCGCGGAGCTGCCGGAACGAGGCGGCGTCGAGGTTGAGCCGCTCGACCCGGACGCGCACCTCATCGGGCCGGATCCGCGGGTCGGGATCGAGCCGCCAGGCGGCCTGGGGCAGCACGGTGGCCCCGCCGCCGGGTTCCCCCTGCTCAGGTACGCAAACGCGGTGCAGTCCGAACGGCGAACTCGTCATGCCCTCTGTCCTTCCCGGCGGCGGCCATGTTTCATGCGCGGCTAGCATGCGATCCGTATGTGACCCGCGTGTAACCCGCGCGAAACAAGAGATTTTCCCGTCAAAGACTACCTTGACGAGATATTCTTTACTATAGTGCCGGTAGAATGTTGATTTTATCCTCCGATCCGTGAGCGGGAGGCCTTGTGATCGACCAGCCGTACGTGTACCAGCGCCGGGAGCTGCACGAACCGGACTGGCGGCGCTTCCCTGGCTGGTCCGGCGTCACCACCGCGGACTGGGAGTCGGCGCAGTGG
>JBEKCN010000767.1:0-3182 GCA_050014855.1 Streptosporangiaceae bacterium
TGCTGGTGGTCGGCTTCCGCGGGCACAGCGGGCTCACCGAGGCGCTGCTCGGCTCGGTCACCCAGCACCTCGCCCACCACGCCCCCTGCGCGCTCGTCATCATCCGGGACGGGGCGTAGTAGCCATGAGCCCGGGCACCACAACGGCCGGCGTGCCAGCGGCCGGCGTACCGGCGGCCGGCGTACCGGCGGCCGGCGGCCGGCGCCGTGCAGCAACGGACGGTGTACCAGCCGACGGCACGGGGCCGGCCCCCCTCGGCAGGACAGCCCGCATCGACAACGCGTCCCTGGCCGACGAGCTGGGCGCGGCCCTGGTCCAGCTCTACACGCTTATGCGCCGGAACATCCTGCCCGCGCAGATTGGCCTGACCCAGGCGTCGACGCTGCTGATCCTGCGGGACAGCGGCCCACAGCGGGTGACCAGCCTCGCGGAGGCGGCCCTGGTCGCCCAGCCGACGATGTCGGCCGTGATCATCGGCATGGAACGGCTCGGCTGGGTCCGCCGCGACGGGCACCGGACCGACCGGCGCGGCGTCGTCGTGGGCCTGACCGAAGAGGGCGAGAATGTGGTCCGCGACCTGGAGGCGGCACGGTCCCGCGCGCTCCTCGCCGACATCGAAACGCTGCCCACCAAGGATCTGGCCGCCCTGGTGGCGGCGCTTCCGGCCTTGCGGGGGATCATCGCGCAGGAGCAGCAGAGTAAGGCGGTGACGTGGTGACCCCCATGCAGCCACGGCAGCCCGACGATGATCCGCGCCGGATGACCGGCAGCGGCCAGCCTGACGGTGCGCCTGAGAGGGGCCTGGCCCCGTCGCGGCGCCGCACGCCGCACGGCGAGGCGGAACTAGGCACCGACGGTCCCGGGGCCATCGTGGTCGGCGTCGACGGCACGCCGACGTCCATGCGCGCGCTGGCCTACGCGGCGGGCCTGGCCCGCAGGCAGCGGGCCGAACTGATCGTGGTCTACGTCCGGTCACCGCTGCGCACCCCCGTCGCCCTGTCCGGCTGGGTCGACGCGGCCATCGTCGCGGCCGAGGTGCAGGCGCAGCATGACGCCGAGGATGACATCTGGGCGCAGATCGCCGACGACGCGAAGGCCTGGGGCACCGGCGCGCGGATCGTCGCGCGGAACGGCAACCCGCTGCACGAGTTGCGGAAGGTGGCCGAGGAGTCCGGTGCCGACACGATCATCGTCGGGGCATCGGCGAGCCTGCGGCACCGGCTGTTCCCCTCGCTGGGGCACCGGCTGCTGCGCCGCAGGCCCTGCCCCGTCACGATCGTCCCCTGAACAGCCTTAACAGGCCCGTTAAGCCCGCGTCCGTCTCGCACGGCGGGCGCCCGCAGGTCAGAATGACGGGGATACCCGATCAGCGAGACCCCTGACGAGGACCGCCGTGACGACTGCCCAGGCTCAGCCCGGCGCCCCGGTTCAGGCCGGCACCCCCACTATCGGTCAGCGCCGGCTGCTGGTGATCATCGGGGCGCTGCTGCTGGGCCTGCTGCTGGCCGCGCTGGATCAGACCATCGTGGCCACCGCGCTGCCGACCATCGCCGGCGACCTGCATGGCCTGTCGCACATCTCCTGGGTGGTCACCGCGTACATCCTGGCCTCGACCGCGTCCACCCCGCTGTGGGGCAAGCTCGGCGACCAGTACGGCCGCAAGATCTTCTTCCAGGCCGCGATCGTCATCTTCCTGATCGGCTCCGCGCTGGCCGGGCTCAGCGGCTCGATGATCATGCTGATCGCGTTCCGGGCCCTGCAGGGCATCGGCGGCGGCGGCCTCATCATCGGCGCCCAGACGATCATCGGCGACGTGGTCTCACCCCGGGAGCGGGGCAAGTACCAGGGCATCTTCGGGGCGGTGTTCGGCGTCACCAGCGTGATCGGCCCGCTGATCGGCGGCTTCTTCGTCGACAACCTGTCCTGGCGGTGGGTCTTCTATGTCAACTTGCCGGTCGGGGTCATCGCCCTGCTCGTGACCGCGGCCGTGCTGCCGTCCTCGGTCACCACGCGGGTGCCGCACAAGATCGACTACCTGGGCACCGCCCTGCTGGCCGCGGCCGCCACCAGCCTGGTCCTGTTCACCACGCTAGGCGGCACCACCTACCCTTGGGCGTCGGCCCCGACCATCACTATGGCGGTGGCCGGCGTGGCGCTGCTCATCGCCTTCGTCTTCGCCGAGCGCCGGGCGGCCGAGCCGGTACTGCCGCTGCGGCTGTTCCGCTACCGGGTGTTCTCCGTCTGCAGCGCCGTCGGCTTCGTCGTCGGCTTCGCGATGTTCGGCGCGATCACGTACCTGCCGCAGTACATGCAGATCGTCAAGGGCGTCAGCCCGACCATCTCCGGGCTCCGGCTGGTGCCGCTGATGGCGGGCCTGCTGCTGACCTCCATCACCTCGGGCCTGCTGATCAGCAAGTGGGGGCGCTACAAGATCTTCCCCATCCTGGGCACCGCGTTTATGACGCTGGGCATATACCTGCTGTCCATGCTGGGGGTGGCCAGCGGCACCCTGGCCAGCTCGCTCTACATGTTCATCCTCGGGTTCGGCATCGGGCTGGTGATGCAGGTGCTGGTCATCGCGGTGCAGAACGTCGTCCCTTACGGCGATCTCGGCGCGGCCACCTCCGGGGTCACGTTCTTCCGCTCGATCGGCGGGTCGTTCGGGACGGCAGTGTTCGGGGCCATCTTCTCGGCCCAGCTCGGCGGGAACCTGAGGCACTATCTGGCCGGTAAGCCGGTCCCGGCCGGCTTCAACCCCTCGGCGGGCAGCAGCCCGGCCGCGCTGGCCAAGCTGCCCCCGGCGGTGCACCTCGGGTACGAGCAGGCCTTCGCGGCCTCGCTGCACACCGTGTTCCTGGTGGCCGTGCCCATCTCCGCGGTCGCGTTCGGCCTGAGCTGGCTGCTCAAGGAGGTCCCGCTGCGCAAGACCAGCACCGCGACCAATCAGGCGCAGAGCCTGGCGCCGACCGCCGCCCCGGCCGCCTGCACCTCGCTGGACGAGATGGGCCGGGCCCTCAGCGTGCTGGCCAGCGGCCAGAACCGGGACCGCATCTACGAGCGGCTCGCGGACCGGGCAGGCGTCACCCTGGACGCGGCCGGCTGCTGGATGCTGCTCCGGATCCAAGAGCATCCCGAGGACGACGTCGCGGCGCGAAGCGGGCGACTGCAGCTGCCGGAGGACA
>JBEKCN010000768.1:0-3179 GCA_050014855.1 Streptosporangiaceae bacterium
CCCCGATCGAGTACCTGCTGGTCGGGCTGGCGGGGTGCCTCAGCGCGGGCGTGGCGGCGGTCGCGCAGAACCGCGGCATCCAACTGCGCTCGGTCGAGTCGACCGTCGAGGGCACGCACGACATCCGCGGGTTCCTCGGCGTCGACAGCGACGTTCGCAACGGCTTCAACGACATCAAGGTGACGTTCACGATCGACGCCGACGCCTCCAGGCAGGAGATCGAGGCGCTCGTCGCCCAGTCCCAGAAGCGCTCCGCCGTGTTCGACGCCCTCGCGAACCCGACGGAGGTCACCGTCGAGGTCGCCTGAGGGACCTCGCCATAGAGCGCGTCACCACCGCTGTCATCGGCGCCGGGCACGCCGGCCTCGCAGCCAGCCACTTCCTCAGCGAGCGGTCGCTCGATCACGTAGTGCTCGAGCGCGGCGAGGTCGCGAACTCCTGGCGGCGCGAGCGCTGGGACTCCCTGCGGCTGCTCACTCCCAACTGGCAGAGCCGCCTGCCGGGCCTTCGCTATGAGGGCCCGGATCCGGACGGCTACATGACGGTGGCCGAAGTGACCGAGTTCATCGAGCACTTCGCCAAGGTCTCGCGTGCCCCCGTCCGGACCGGCGTGAACGTCACCTCGGTCCGGACGGCCGACGATGGATACCACGTGACGACGAGCCACGGTGAGATTCACGCTCGGACCGTGGTCATCGCGAGCGGCGCCTGCAACCGCCCAACGATGCCGCAGTTCAAAGATGCGGTGCCGGCGTCCGTCGAGCAACTGACGCCGTTCGACTACCGGGATCCGACCCGGCTCCCCGACGGCCGCGTGCTCGTCGTAGGAGCGTCGGCGACCGGCGTGCAGCTGGCCGCCGAGTTGCAGCGGTCGGGCCGGCCGGTGACCCTCTCGGTCGGGGAGCATGTGCGGTTGCCGCGCACGTACCGCGGCCGCGACGTGCTGTGGTGGATGGACGCGTCGGGCGTGTGGGACCAGCGGTACGACGAGATCGACGATCTCACCCGGGCCCGGCGGCTGCCTTCGCCCCAGCTCGTCGGGACTGCCGGGCGGACGGCGCTCGATCTCAACGCGCTCGCCTCGATGGGCGTCGAGCTGGTGGGCCGGTGGGCGGCGGTACGTGACGGCCAGGCGCTGTTGTCCGGTGGCCTGCGCAACGTGCTCTCGCTCGCGGATCTCAAGATGGAGCGCCTGCTGGACACGTTCGACGAGTGGGCCAAGGCGGAGGGGTACGAGGCTGAAGCCGGCCCGCCAGAGCGCTTCGCGCCGACCCGCGTGCCCGAGTCGACGCGGTTGCAGCTTGACCTCGGCCGCGGCGAGATCCGCACGATCGTGTGGGCGACGGGCTTCCGGCCTGACTACAGCTGGCTCGACGTGCCCGTGGTCGACGCGAAGGGCCAGCTGCGCCACGCGGGCGGTGTGGTCGACAGCCCCGGGCTGTACGCGCTGGGGCTGCCGGTCCTGCGGCGGCGCAAGTCCACGTTCATCTACGGTACCGAGGACGACGCACGTGAAGTGATCGATCACCTCGCTCGGTACCTGGCCGTGCGCCGGTGAGTCGTCAACAGCGGCAAGTGAGCGCTGTCGGCCCGCGCGCCGACCCGCCCAGCCTCGACGGCGGCCCGGCCTCGACGGCGGCCCGGCCTCGACGGCGCGGTAGGGGCCGGTACCGAGCACCCGTATCGTGCCGCTCACATGAGGTCGAACGCGTCCCGGGCCGCGGCTGAGCGGGTGGCGGTCAGGCGGGAACCGCGATCACGGTGATGATCAGGCCGCCGTCGACCAGCCAGCGGCCCTCGAAACCGGTGAGTGCCGCTCCGTTCACTTCGGGCCCGTCGACGAGCAGCCGTGCAGTGAACGTGCCGGTCGCGGGGTCAATCGTGACAGATGCGTCCTCGAAACCGAGCCAGCGCCGGGTCAGCGGAAACCACGCCTTGTAGACGGACTCCTTGGCACTGAACAGCACCCGGTCCCAGGACACGCCGGGTGCGGCGATCGTGAGCGCGGCCAGCCGGGCCTGCTCGTCGCCGGACGCGACGGCCCCGAGCACCCCATCCGGCAGTGCGTCGTGCGGTTCGGCGTCCAGCCCGATGGTCCGCACGTCCCGGTCATGAGCCACGGCACAGGCCCGGTACCCGGCGCAATGCGTCATGCTCCCGACGACCCGGGCCGGCCATTGCGGGGCGCCCTGCAGTCCCGGCAGGATAGGGGCCGGCGGCAGCCCGAGCCTGGCCAGCGCGGCCCGGGCACACGCCCGGGTGGTCGTGAATTCACGGCGGCGTTTATCGGCGGCCTTGGCGATGACCGCTTCCTCTTCGGGGAAGAGCTTCACGTCGGGCGGGTCAGTGAACGCTTCGTCCGCGGCCACCCCGGGCGGGAGAATCAGCCCGATCACCGCCTGCCGCCCACAGCGGGTGGCACCGGGAATATCTGCCGGGGAATGCCGGGAGGGACCGGACGGCGTTGCCACTCCCGCGGATAGCCGATCGAGACCTCTTCGAACCGGACGCCGTCGTAGGCGGTCGTCCGCGGAATATGCAGGTGGCCGTAGACCACCGCCGACGCATTGAACCTGGTGTGCCAGTCGTGGGTACGCGTCGTCCCGCACCACTGGGCGAACTCCGGGTACCGCAGGACCCGGGTGGGCTCGCGGACCAGCGGAAAGTGGTTCACCAGGACCACCGGGAACCCGGGGTCGCGCTCGGCCAGGCGGCGCCCGGTCTCCTCCAGCCGGGCCCAGCACCAGGCCTCGCGGCTCTCATACGGATCGGGGTGCAGCATCACCTCGTCGCTGCACACGACGCCGGTCCGATGCGCGTAGGCCAGGCCCTGCTCCTTGGTCTGCGTGCCGTCCGGGAGGAACGAGTAGTCGTACAGCAGGAACAGCGGCGCGATCGTGGCCGGGCCGTCCGGGCCTTCCCACACCCGGTATGGGTCCTCCGGTGTCACCACGTCGAGGCGGCGGCACAGTTCGACCAGCCGCCGGTACCGTTCGTCGCCGCGCCAGGGGACGGAATCCCGGCTGTGGGTCCACAGCTCGTGATTGCCGGGGGTCCATATCACCGTGGCGAAATGCTCGCGCAAGGTGGTAAGCGCCCATTCGATGTCCGCGAAGAGTTCCCCGACATCACCCGCCACGATCAGCCAGTCCGCCCCCGACTCCGGGCGCAGATACGCC
>JBEKCN010000769.1:0-3178 GCA_050014855.1 Streptosporangiaceae bacterium
GATCGCCATCTTCAACAGCACCTACGGCCTGAACGAGCCGCTGGACCAGCAGTTCGTCACCTACCTCGACCAGGTGGTGCACGGCAACCTCGGCACGTCGTACTCGCTGCAGCAGCCGGTGTCGACGCTGATCGCCCAGCGGCTGCCGCGCGATTTCCTGCTGCTCGGGCTGTCCACCGTGCTGGCCCTGCTGATCGCGCTGCCGCTGGGGATCTACCAGGCCGTGCGGCGCAACGGCATCGGGGACTACCTGTGCACCGGGATCGCGTTCACGCTGTACTCGATGCCGGACTTCTTCTTCGCCATCCTGCTCATCGCCGTGTTCAGCGTTCAGCTGCAGATCCTGCCGCCGGAGGCGCCCCAGGCCACCACGGTCGCCGGGATGCTGGCCGATCCACGGGCGCTGGTCCTCCCGGTGGTGACCCTGGCCCTGATCAGCGTGGCCAGCTATAGCCGGTACTTGCGTTCGTCGGCCATCGACACCCTGGCCCAGGACTACATCCGGGTGACCCGGGCCAAGGGCCTGCCCGAGCGGCTGGTGCTGTCTCGGCATGTGCTGCGCAACTCGCTGCTGCCGGTCGTCACCCTCGTCGGGCTGTCGTTCCCCACGATCGTGGCCGGCGCGGTGATCGCCGAGGCGGTGTTCAACTACCCGGGCATGGGCCTGCTTTTCTACCAGGCCGCCACCAGCCACGACTTCCCGGTCCTGCTCGGCTCCACGCTGGTCGTGGGTGTGGCGACGGTCGTCGGGAGCCTGGCCGCCGACCTCTTCTACGCCGTCCTCGACCCGAGGGTCCGCTATGGCCACGCGTGAACGGGGCGCGGGCCCGGGCGGGATCTCCCCGGCGGGCGACGCGGCCGCGACGCCTGGCCAGGCCGCGGACGCCGGGGCGGAGGGTACCGAGGGCACCGCGGGCACCGCGGGCGCGGCGGGTGCAGGCAGCTCCCTGCGCCTCATCGTGAGGACGTTCGCCGACAACCGCGCGGCCGTCATCGGGCTCGGGCTCGTCATCGCGATCACCCTGTTCTGCTTCATCGGGCCGCTGGTCTACCGGACCAACCAGGTCACCGTCCAGCTGGGCATCGCCAAGCTCCCGCCCAGCGCCCAGTACCCGCTGGGCACCGACCCCTCCGGGTACAACATCCTCGGCCGGTTGATGCTCGGCGGCCAGTCGTCCCTGGAGCTCGGGTTCGCCGTCAGCGTCGCTACCACGGTCCTGGGTACGCTCTACGGCGCGATCGCCGGCCTGGCGGGCGGGGTCGTCGACGCCGTGATGATGCGGGTGATCGACACGTTCCTCGCCGTCCCCGCCCTGGTGCTCCTGCTCATCCTGGTCAACATCTTCACGCCGGACCTGTGGGTCATCATCCTGCTGCTGACGTTCCTGTCGTGGCTGGCCATCGCCCGGCTGGTGCGCGGTGAGGTGCTGACCCTGCGCACCCGGGAGTTCGTGCAGGCGGCGAGGATGATGGGCGCCGGCCGCCAGCGCATCGTGCTCCGCCATCTGGTCCCGAACGCGATCGGGGTCATCGTCGTGAACGCCACGTTCACGGTGGCCGACGCCATCCTCACCCTGTCCGCGCTGAGCTTTCTCGGCCTCGGCCTGCCGCCGCCGCAGGCCGACTGGGGCGGGATGCTCTCCAACGGCCTCAACTACCTCTTTGACGGTTACTGGTGGATGGTCTACCCGCCCGCGATTATCCTCATCATCACCGTGGTGGCGTTCAACCTGATCGGCGACGCCATCCGGGACTCCCTGGATGTCCGCCTGCAGCGCCCGTGATATCGCCGGCCGCGCTCGGATCCCGGCGCCTGCGCCGCGCTCCCTTCACCCCACGTGTGGCTCCCCTCTCCCTTGACGCACTTTGTTAGTCGACACTAACGTTAGCGAACACGGACATATAATCATCACCACAGGAGGGTGGCCATGGGGCAACCGGTAGCTTTTTTCGAGGTCATCAGCCCGAACCAGGAGCGGGCCCAGAAATTCTACGCCGAGCTGTTCAGCTGGCAGGTCAGCGCCGACCCGGCCATGGGCGGATACGCCCTGGTTGATACGGGTGCGGGAGCGGGTGCCGTCGGCGGGGGCATTGGGGCGTCCATGGCACCCGAGGACACCGGGGTCAAGATCTACATGCGCGTGGACGATCTGGAGGCCTACATGAGCCGCGCCGAGCAACTGGGCGGCGCGCGGGTCACGCCGCCGATGGAGCTGCCCGGCGACTTCGGCACGATTGCGATCATCGCCGACCCTGACGGAAACCGTGTCGGTCTCTGGGCCTGATGATCCAATGCGCGGCGGACCGCAGGATGGCGGAATGGGTGACGAGGCCACGGACGAGGCGCTGCGCGCGCTGGCCGAGCCGCACCGCCGGGCCATCCTGCGGCTCGTGGCGCACGATGAGCTCGCGGCCGGCGAGATCGCCGCGGCCTTCGACGTGACCCGGACGGCTGTCAGCCAGCACCTCACCGTGCTCAGGCACGCGGGGCTGCTCACCGAGCGCCGGGACAGCACACGGCGCCTGTACCGGGCCCGGCCCGAGGGGCTGGCGGGCCTGCAGAAGTTCCTGGACGATATGTGCGGACAATCCCTCGACCTGGCCCGGCGCCTGGTCGAGGCCGAGCGCGGGATCAGCGACGACGCTGGCGCCGCCGACGTGGGCTCGTCATGAGCTGGAATATCACCTCGGTCGCGACCGAGGTCGAGCTCCGGTTCACGGCGCTCGGCCCGGCCCTGACCCGGGTGGCCGTCGAGCACCGCGGCTGGGAGGCGCTGACCGAGCAGCAGCTCGCGGCGGACTGCGCCCTGCCGGGCGGGTACGCGGGTGGCTCGTTCGACCGCGGCTGGGCTCACATCCTGGCCTGCCTTACCGCCGCCGTCGACGGCACCATCGACACCGGCGCGGGCGCCTTTGGCGGCGCTCCGGGGGCTGATGGCTCGTGAAGCACGTCGTGTTCTACCAGTCCGGCGATGACATCAGGGCCCGGGCCCGGGAGCACTTTCCGGCCCACCAGGCCTGGTACCTGAGCTTCCACGAGCGCGGGCAGCTACTGATGATCGGGCCCTTCATGGACCTGGGCGCGGACAGCGCCATGGCAGTGTTCACCACCCGCGAGGCGGCCGAGGAGTTCGTCAAGGGCGATCCGTTCGTCCTCAACGGCCTCGTCCGGCGCTGG
>JBEKCN010000770.1:0-3173 GCA_050014855.1 Streptosporangiaceae bacterium
GGGCACTGCCCGGCGACGAACGCGACCTGAAAGTAGTAGTGCACCGCGTCGAAGCCGAGGGGCGCGTCCTGCGTGCTGTACTCCCAATCCCAGGCGTACAGGCGAGAACCGCACCGGGCGAGATTCCACGGCACGAGGTCGCCGTGCCAGGCCCCGAACGTCAGCGCCACGTGGCCATGGGTCCGCTCGATCCGCTCGACGGCGAGGTTCAGGGCCGACCGGGCCGCCGGGTCGAACCCGGCGGCTTGGATCCGTGAGCGCACGCTGAGCCACCACGGGCTGACGGCGAGCTCGCCGGTGAATCCCGGCGCCAGCGCGCTGATCTCACGGAGCACGCTGGCCGGAGGCAACCCGCTTTTGCTGCTCACGCGCCTGCTGGCACGGGGCAGCGGACCGGTAATGAGCAGATCCAGGCCACGCCAGGAGGAAAGGCCCAGGAAGTCAGGCACGCCCAGATTCATCGGATGGCCCGCGCACGCCCGCAGGGCGGCGGCCTCGCGGCTTACCGCCGGTCGGGCCCAGTCGTTCCAGCCGACCTTGATATAGCCAAGCGGCGTCCCGCTCGTGCTGAAGACCTGCAGCACCGGCTTGCGGTATGGGCCAGTGCCGCCGCCAACGGCCATGACGATCTGCTCTCGGCCAAAAAGCAGCCGCAGGTGCTCGCCAAGCAGTTCGCGGGCCAGCTGGGCATCGGTGGCGCCCGCGGCGATCCCAATGTCTATTTTGTCGCGGACCAGTGGCTGGGCCAGCCCAGTCCGTAGTCCTAGTCCCAGCACCCGGCGCGCAATCCGGGTACGGCCCGAACGCAGCGAGTTGTAGGACGTCAGCGCGGACGAAGCCCCGCGCCGGGCCGCGAGCGACACCATGAAACTCCGGCTGCCTGCGGCCGGGAACACGGCGAACCGATCAACGCGCTCAAAACCGGCTGGCAGCGTCCCCGCGGCGGCCCACCTCACGACCGGCGTTCCGGAGAACAAGAGGTCGAACAGCCAGGCTGAACTGAGGCCAGACCGGGCCGACCGTGATGCCTGCACTCTTCCCTCCTCACGGAGACGCCCAGCTCGCGGCTGGCGCATTCCTCTCGTAGGTGACGCTGACGTGAACACGCAGGTTTACCTGGATGAACCGAAAAAGTACTGTTTTTCACTCTTTTATCTAAGAATTCGGAAGTAAGTGAACTTCGATCGTGCGGCCTGAGAGGTTGGACGCATCAGCACGGCGACCGCTAGCCCGGTCATGAGATACCGGACGCCGCGGCCTGCGGATGGGGGGATCAGCTCTAAGCGGGCACCCATCCCGGTGGACGCCAGGCCGAAGCCGGCTACCACAACCTGAAGCGTTGCGGAGGCGGAAGTAGCGCCAGGGCCTGGGCAGATGAAGTGCCGTCGCGACCTGTGGCGAATACCTGGTGTTCCCCGAGCCGGCCATAAATACGCGCCCGACCTTCGGAACACTGCGGAAGTCGTCTTCCACATAATTTGCAGGTCCAGGGTGAACGACCAATTCTCCACATACCTCAAGTCCAGTCTGACCGATTCATCCCAGGACAAATTTGAGCGGCCATTGACCTGCCAGAGCCCGCTCAGGCCTGGCTTGACGACGAGCCGCCGGCGGACATGGTCGGCGTACTGGGCCGCCTCGCCGGGAAGGGCGGGGCGCGGGCCCACGAGTGACATATCGCCACGGAGCACGTTCAGCAGCTGCGGCAGTTCGTCGATGGACCAGCGCCGAAGCCGCGCTCCGACGGCCGTGATACGCGGATCCTGGCGGAGCTTGAACAGAACACCGTCATTGTCGTTATCAGGAAGCAACTCCCCCTTCCGCTGCTCGGCATCGACGACCATCGTGCGGAATTTGTAGATTCTGAATACGCGGCCGTCCTTGCCCACCCTGACCTGCGTAAACAGCACCGGGCCGCCGTCGTGGAGCCATACCGTCATGCTGACGGCGGCCAGCAACGGGAGGAGCAGGATCAGCGCCACCGCGGCGAAGCACCGGTCGAACAAGCCCTTCAGGGCAACGCGGAGGCCCGATAGCTGTGGGTGATCCACATGCAGCAGGGTGAGCCCGGCCGTCGGCCTGATGGTCGTCCGGGGACCCGCGACGTCGAGCAACGCGGGCGAGACGCACAGGTCAGTGCGGGTTTTCTCGAGTTCCCAGGCGAGGCTGCGGAGCCTGACACCATCCATCTCCGGGCAGGCCAGCACCGCGACGGTGTCCGCGCCGAAGGCCGCTACGGCGGCCGGGATATCGCCGAATCCTCCGTGCACCGGCACCCCGGCGACCTCATCGGCCCCGGCCGGCTGCTGCGCTACGCAGGCGCCAACCACCTGCAGCCCGTGGTACCGTTCCCGCTGCAGCTCCCTGACCAGGCTGGCGACCGTCTGCTCGTGGCCCACCGCCACCACGGTGTACATACACCGGCCAGTTATACGCAGTTTGTGCAGATGCTTCCTGAACGCGTACCTGGCGACCAGGTCGAACATCGTGGTGCTCGGCAGGGCAATGAGCAGGTAGCCGCGCGACAATCTGACGTTGACCGCATAGGACAAGATGGCAGCCGCCGCGGTGAGGCCCACCCCGGCGTTCAGCACTTTACGGAACTCGTCCGAGCCGGTCCCGATGAAGCGGACGTCGTACGCGCCAGCCACCGTGAGGGCGATGAGCCAGACCACTGGCAGCGAGATGCTCAGGATCAGGTAAGTCGCTGTGACGTCGTCGCCGAACCGGAGCTGGGCCGCCGCGAACACGCCGAGGACCCCACAGCCGAGGTCAGCAACGGCGACTCTACGCAAATAGTCCCTCGTCCAGATGGACGGCCGCAGCGTGGTCCGATTGCCATAGCTATCGCTAGTAACAACCGAACTCGACATACTGCACCACTCCCGCTGGGGAACGCCCAGGACACCCTGGGCAACTCCACTCACTACGGCCCAGTGAGAGTGTGGCACGGCGGGGACACGTAAGCAGATGTTTCGATTTAAGACGTTTAATCGTAATCTGACGGATATGCCACAGCTCAGAGGCAGCTTGTGTGACGAATGTTAAGGAAGCGTCACAGAATGGAGAGAAGTCACACTTCCGCCCAAACGGCGCGTACGGTCCCGTTGGGTACGAAATCGTCATCGCAGATCCGGCCGGATGACGCACCACGCTCCAACAGGTCACAGGCA
>JBEKCN010000771.1:0-3173 GCA_050014855.1 Streptosporangiaceae bacterium
TGCACGGCAGCATGGATGCCGACTGCAACGGCGCGCTCAACATCTACGCCAGGGCCGGGCTGGGCTCTGGTCAGGCACATGCGGCCTGAGAAGCTGGCGGCTTCAGCCGTCAGAGCAGTCACCTCTCCGCTGGCCAGCTCGTCTGGGAGCCAACGTGTCGCCAGCCGGTCCTGCGACGCGCAAAGATGAGGAGGTGACCAAGCTGACCGTCCAGGGGCTGCACAAGGCGTTCGGCAGCCATCCCGTCCTGACCGGCGTCGACCTTACGGTTCCGGCCGGCTCGCTGACCGCGATACTGGGCCCTTCGGGTAGCGGGAAAACCACGCTGCTGCGGGTCCTGGCCGGCTTCGAGCGGGCGGACGGCGGTACCGTGCAGATCGGGGACATGATCGTTGACGGCCCCGCTGCCCAGGTCCCGCCGGAGAAGCGGCGCATCGGCTACGTACCGCAAGAGGGCAGCCTGTTTCCGCACCTCACGGTGACAGACAACGTCGGCTTCGGGCTGCCGTCCCGGCAGCGCCGCGGGCCCAGGACCAGCGAACTGCTCGAGACGGTCGGGCTGGCTGGGCTCGGCAAGCGATATCCGCATCAGCTTTCCGGAGGGCAGCAGCAGCGCGTGGCCCTGGCCCGGGCCCTGGCCATCGAGCCGACGGTCGTCCTGCTGGACGAGCCGTTTGCGTCCCTCGACGCGCATCTGCGGGCCAGCGTTCGCGCGGACGTACAGCGGATCTTCTGCGCCGCGGGCACGACCGCCGTCCTGGTCACGCACGACCAGAGTGAGGCGCTGTCGGTCGCCGACCGGGTCGCCGTGCTGACGGACGGCACGATCGCTCAGTACGCCGCCCCGCAGGATCTGTACTCCCGGCCCGCCGACGCGGCCGTGGGCCGCTTCATCGGCGAGGCCAACCTGGTGGCCGGCCTCTCCGATGGCGACTCCGCCGACACTCCACTTGGCCGCCTGCCATTCGACCCCGCCGGTCGGCCGGCTTCGGGTGGCCCCGTCACGGTTCTGATCCGGCCCGAGCAGATCGAGCTTCGCCGTGACCAGCATGGCCGCAGAGCCGGTCCGGACCGGGCGGCATGCCTGGCCGGTGACGTCATCAGCTGTGAGTACTACGGCCATGATGTCGTGCTCCGGGTACGGCCCTCCGGCGACCCGGCCCTGCCGGAGATCATTGTCCGCGCTGTCGGCAGCCCTCCGCTGCCCCCCGGATCACCGGTGCTGCTCCGCGCCCACGGGCCCGTCCTGGGCTGGCCACGCGGCTAGGAGCCCCGAGCCGCCGTCATCCGGGTTCAGGCTGGCCACCTTGCGCGGGCCGGCCATGACCACTAGCTTAGGCGTACTACGAATTAGGTTAGGCTTGCCTTACCGCCCTAGGAGTGATCAGTCATCCTGCCCTGGAACGCCTGGGTCGGCCAGGACCGCCCGGAGCGAGCCCTCAGCAGGAAGCTTGGGGTGCTGGCGCTGGCCGCGCTGGTGGCTCTGGCCGCGACCGCCTGTGGCTCATCGTCTGCGCCGCCATCTTCCCGGTCGTCGTCGGCCGCGCTCCTGGGCACGCCGCAGCAGCAGTCCTGCGCCGCCGTGGGCGACGTGCTCTCCGATGGCCCGGATCCCGGCGCCGACCCGGTCGGCTACGCCCAGGCCCAGATCCGGCCGCTGCGGCAGCTGAAGATCGCCGACGCGCCGCTGCGGCGGGCGGTTCAGGCCGTCGCCTCGGCCTACCAGGCCTTCAGTTCCGGCAACGGCGACTCGGTGAGCACCAAGCACGTGTCCGCCGCCGAAAAGGCCGTCAACGCACTGTGCCCAGGGGTGGCGAACTGATGACTTTCCGTCCGATCGGTGCCGGCCGGCGTTCACTCCGCGGGCGCCCGCCGCGCTGGCGAGGGCCAGCCTCGGCGATCACCGCCGCCCTGCTGGGTGGCCTGCTGGCCGCTTGCGGGGCCGGGGCGTCCGCTTCCAGCCAGGGGGCGATCACCCTCTACAGCGGCCAGCACGAGCAGACCACCCAGTCGCTGATCGACGCCTTCGAGAAGCAGACCGGCATTCAGGTCAACGTCCGGTACGACGATGAGGACACCTTCAACGACGAGATCGTGTCCGAGGAGGCGCACCCGCGTGCCGACCTCTTTTACACGGAGAACTCACCGCCGCTTGAGTATCTGCAGGAGAAGGGGCTGCTGGCGCACGTTGACGCCGCGACGCTGGCGAAGACCCCGAGCCGGTTCAGCTCAGCTCAGGGGGACTGGCTGGGCATCTCGGCTCGCGTCAGCGTGCTCATCTACAACCCGAGCCTGATCGGCGGGTCGAAGCTGCCGAAAACGGTCCTGCAGCTGGCCAGCCCGGCGTACAAGGGCAAGCTGGCCTTCGCCGCGGGAGAGACCGACTTCCAGCCGATCGTCACCTCGGTGGCCCACACCTACGGCCAGGCCAGGGCGTCCTCCTGGCTGCAGGGCATCAAGGCCAACGCGGGCCCGCACGTCTACCCCGATAACGAGACCATCGCCGATGAGGTCAACCGGGGAGCCGTGGCGTTCGGCGTGGTCAACCAGTACTACTGGTACCGGTTGCGGGCCGAGCTGGGCTCGGGAAACGTCCACTCCAAGATCACTTACTTTGCGCCGCATGACCCCGGCTACGTGCTGGACGTCTCCGGGGCCGCCATTCTGAAGTCGTCGAAGCACCAGGCCGACGATCAGAAGTTCCTGGCCTTCCTGGCGTCCAAGGGCGGGCAGGAGGTCATCGCCCACTCGCTCAGCTTCGAGTACCCGCTCGACGATGGCGTGCAGACGTCCACGCCGGAGACGCCGTTCGCCCAGCTGCAGCCGAACTCCATCACGATCCCGGAGCTGGGCGACGGCTCAACCGCCATCTCGCTGCTGCGCCAGGCCGGGATGCTGTGATGCCGGCGACCGGGGCCGGCCAGCCCGCCGTCCACCCGGATCGCGAGGCTGTTAGCCCGGATCGCGACGCTGGGCCGGCCCTGCTCACCCTGCCCCCGCCCGATCACGGGCGGGACGCCGGTAGCGGTGCGCCGCGGCGCGGGCGGCGGGCGGCCCAGCCCGTCGGGCTGCTCGCCGCCAGTCTCCTGGTCGCGGCCGTGCTGATCCTGCCGCTGGTGTTCCTGCTGATCGAGGCGCAGGGAGCCGGGGTCTCGAGGATCGCCGCCCTGATT
>JBEKCN010000772.1:0-3171 GCA_050014855.1 Streptosporangiaceae bacterium
GCGGTACGGGAACTTCGCCCTGACCGGAGGGGCCATCCGTGTCCATATGCGCGAGCCCGTCTCTCCCTGCTGTGGCCCTGGCAGGCAGAACGCGCCTACTCCTCAGCCAGGTATACGGCAATCACGTACTCCGGGAAAGCAGACATCCCAGCGTCGCGCCCGGCCCGCCGGCGATCAGCTGGCCGCGGTCACGGCTTTGAGCTCGCCAAGGGACTCGCGGACGAAGTGCCCGAAGTCTTGCTGGCCCGGGTCGGTGATCCAGCGCTCGAACCCGATTTTGAAAACCGCGATGCCGGCCTCGGCGGCGAGACTCGCAGCCGGGTCCTTGACGCCGCGCTTGCGCAGTGTGTCGGCGATCGCCGCGGAGAGCGCGGCCAGCTTGATCAGCTCGCGCTCCTGAAGCTCTGGGTTGGCAGCGATGACGGTCTGGCGCTGCCGCACGAGTGCTCGTCGCTCCTCGAAGAAGGTGCCGGCGGCCTGGATGGCCGCGGCGACCGCGTCGATCGGTGCCACCGAATCAGGCGCATCCGCGACCGCGTTCACGAGGAACTCCCGGAGGTGGACCGCGCCGTCGAACAGGACCTCGCGCTTGTCGGCGAAGTGCCGGAAGAACGTTCGCTCCGTCAGACCCGCCCGCCGGGCGATCTCCGCCACCGTGGTCTGGTCGAACCCGCGCTCGACGTAGAGCTCCAGGGCGGCCTGCTCAAGCCGGCCGCGCGCGTTCGGCTCCCAGCGGACCATGCGTCAATCATAGTTGATGACAGTTGCTGACATCCGCCCTGAAGCCTGCCGACCTTGAAGTCGGTGCCGGGTGCGCGGCCTGGATCGTGAAAAAAGGCGGCGGGATGGCGCTGGTTCAGGCGATGAACCAGGCGATCGCGATGTACTGGCAGACTGCGCCGGCGCAAACGTAGACGTGGAAAACCTCGTGAAAGCCGAACACCGAAGGGAACGGGTCCCACCAGCGATGATGGAAGGAAAGCGCGCCAACCGTGTACAGCAGGCCGCCGGTGAGCATCAGTACCGCGGGGACGACGCCCGCGTGGATCCACACCCACGGCAGGGCCAGCCCGGCGGCCCAGCCCAGCCCGACGAACGTCCCGCCGACCAGAAGCTCTGGCGCGTTCATCCACGTCAGATGGATCACGGCCGCGGCGATCGTCAGGGTCCACATCACGATCAGGCAGACCAGCCCGAAGGCGCCGCGTGCCGTGAGCACGAAGGCGGGAGTCGCCGTGCCGGCGATGAGGAAGAAGATCATCGCGTGGTCCAGCCGCTGCATGCGCTGCCGCCACGTCTCCGTCCAGGTGCCGCGGTGATACAGCGCGCTGACCCCGAACAGGGCGGTGACACTGGCTGAGTAGACGGCGGCCGCCGTGATCTGCGCGGCTCCGTGCGCGCGGGCAATCAGGACCGGGCCGGACAGCAGCGAAGCCGCGAAACAGAGCAGATGCATCCAGCCGCGAAACACCGGCTTGACGTAGTAGACGTCGCGCCGGGCATCGTAAAGCCGCCCTGCCGCCGGGGAGCCCGTGGCCACTATCGGCCCTCCGTCTCCCGCCGGCTGTCCGGCGCAGCTGCTCCCGCCGGCTCTCTCCGGCGCAGCTGCAGAGTCCGGACAGCCACGTCAATTATACGCGAGTCACGGCTGATGGCGCAGCTGCACGACAGAGACGCGGGCCCGGCTTGACCGCCCCCAGCGACGGTTACGGCGTCCGTCGCACCGGTCGCGCCGCAGATCCCGATTTTCCCGGGCCGCATGTGTGGTTGCCTGACGGTATTCGTGCTGTCAGACTGGAAAGGTCGTGCTGCTCTAGACCCCGGTAGCGGAAGGCATGACTTGCTGGGGGACCTGATGAGCAACGATCGTAAAGGCCGGGCGTCCAGCAGCCGGCTGGACCAGTCCGTGCCCGTGTTGCCAGCTGAGGGCTGCCCGGCCTGGTGTGCTGGCCAACACCAGGCCGACGACCGCGACGCGGTGTTCCATGCCTGCATCGTCGCCGAACGCGATGGCGCATCCGTCGCACTTTCCTGCATCGAATACCACGACCCGGCCCAGACCGGCAGCACCGTGATCATCCTTAGCGTGGACGCAGAATCGGAGCCGATCGAGCTAGCGGAGAACGACGCCATCCGGATGGTTGGCACGCTACACGCAGAGTCCGGCGACACGTCCTGGCTGACCGTCGCGCTGCGCTCAGCCCTGGACATGCTGGACCCAGGCGTCGGCTGGGCCGTCCCGCTCTCCAGGACCGGGGCCGGGCTGGGATCCTCCAGAGCATCGGCCAAATCGCCTGACCCGTAGCGAGCGAGCTACAACCGTGTCCGCAACCTGCCCGTGCGCTTACTTAAGCTGCTGAAACGCCGCTCACGGGATGTGCGGTAACCCGGAACGCTTTGCCTGGTCTGGCTGTCTGGCTGTCTGGCTGTCTGGCTGTCTGGCTGTCTGGCTGAACGTACTGCAGGTCCGAGGTCACCGCCTCGGGCCGGGCGTACGACGTCGGTGAGGGGCGTGACCGGGCGGCCCAGCAGCCGCGCGAGGGAGCGCCCGGTACATCTCGTCCGCAACTCCAGGAGTCTGCATGCAATACCGCACCCTCGGCCGGACCGGCATCAAGGTCAGTCCCTACGCGCTCGGCGCACTGGCGCTCGGCACGTCCATCGGCAACCCTGACCACGACGACTCGGTCCGCATCATCCACAAGGCGCTGGACGCAGGGATCAACTTCATCGACACCGCCGACGTGTACGGCGAGTCCGAAGTGGTCGTGGGCAAAGCGCTCAAAGGGCGCCGCGACAGCGTCGTCCTCGCGACCAAGTTCAGCCGCCCGATAGGCGACGATCCCAACCACCAGGGAGCCTCGCGGCGCTGGATCATGACCGCGGTCGAGAACTCGCTGCGCCGCCTGCAGACCGACTACATCGACCTCTATCAGGTCCACCGGCCGGACCCCAGCACCGACATCGAGGAAACGCTGTCGGCGCTCTCCGACCTGATCCACGGCGGGAAAGTCCGTGCGGCCGGGGCGTCGGCGATGCCCGCGTCCGACATCATCGAAGCCCAGTGGGCCGCCGAGCGGCGCGGCCTGGAGCGGTTCCGCACCGATCAGCCGCCCTACTCGATCCTCAGCCGCGGCATCGAACGCGAGGTGCTGCCGGTCGCGCAACGCT
>JBEKCN010000773.1:0-3169 GCA_050014855.1 Streptosporangiaceae bacterium
CGCCACCGGATCGGCTGTGGTCAACATGATCCGGCAGGTCGGTATGGCCATCGGGGTGGCCGTTCTGGTCGCGGTCCTCGGGACACCGGTCACTTCTGTCGGACGGCTCACCGCGTTTCAGCATGGCTGGTGGGTGATCGCCGCCATGGCTCTCGCCGGCGCCGCCGCCGCGCCCCTCCTGCACCGCCGGCCGGGCCCGGCGCCGGCCGCGGCGCCCTCCGGCCAGCCCGCGCCGGCCGCGGCGCCCTCAGGCCAGCCCGCGCCGCGAACCGCATGAAACTGGGCTGATCGTCGGCGGCTCCCATGAGCTCACTCACTGTGCTCGCGCGGGGCCAGGCCGCAGCTCCGCGAGCCTCTTCACGCAATTGCGTGAATTGTGGCCGCCGATGATGGCCGCGGCTCGCTTGTCGGCCAGCCAATGCGGAGAAAAGCCTCAGTCGGCCGACCAGTGGTGAGATGGGAAATATTGCTCCTTTCCTTACATCCGGTACAACTGTGTCGGGTCAGCTCTGACCTGGATGTTTACGCACAATGGCGGTCCATTCGGCGCTATGCTCATTGCGTTCACCGGACGGCTCATTGCGTTCACCGGACGCGGCGGGCCCGCACGGCCCGCGTTTTGAGATTGGCGGCGCGAAGGGGACTCGCACAGCCGCCGAGGGGGAGGCTACGTGTGGGTACTTCAGTTGGGTCATTTTTGTTCCCGCCGGAAAGTGACCGCGCCGTGAGGCCGGGCACCGTCCCGGCCCGGGACATGCCCAGGCCCCGGGCCGTCGGCGGCGCCGACGCAGTCATGAGTGCGGGCATCATCTGGTCCGCGGGGACTCCGGGTCCGGTGAGTCCCGCGGACGCCGCCGGCCCAGAGTCTCCGGAGTCTCCGTCGTTTCCGGCTGGTCCGGCAGGCGTGGCCGGTCCCAGGTCCCCCGCCGTCTCCACAGGCCTTGCCGCCCCGGATCACCCGTGGGCCGAGCCGGGCTGGCGGCCGGCCGTGGTGTTCCGCCCGGATGTGACCAGCGTGACCGCCGGGACTTTCAGCTGGGACATGAACACGAACGAGGTGGTGTGCGAGCGGGGCACCCGCGAGCTCTACGGCCTGCCCGAGGACGGCCCGGCCACGATCGAGACGTTCCTGTCCCGTGTGCCCGAACAGGACCAGGCTGACTTGATCGCCGCGATGCGGCAGATGATGAGCTCCTGTGGCACCTACGAGATTGAGTACCGCGTGCTGGCCCGGGACGGTTCGCTGCGCCCGATGGAGGCCCGGGGCCGGGTCCTGCCGGGACCGGACGGCCGTCCCGCCCGGATGACCGGCTTTGTCATGGACACCACCAGCCTCTTGGCCAGCCGCGAGGCCGAACGGCGGCGGCTGCACGAAGGTACCGAACGTACCGCGCTGACCCAGAAGTTCAGCGCGGCGCTCGCCTCCGCGGTCACCGTGGACGCCATCACCGCCGCGGCCCGGGCCGGCCTGGCCGCCTACAACGCGAACGGCCTGATCATCGTCACCGAACACGAGGGCCTGCAGGCCCCGCTCACCTTCTACGGTTTCGACGCCGACGCCGCGCGCCTGCTCGGCGATCCCGCGCCGTCCCCGGGTTCACCAGTCGCGCACGCCATCGCCGGTGAGACGGCCGTGTTCGTGTGCTCCGCCGCCGACCTGGCCCTCCGCTATCCGCATCTGGCTGCGGTGGGCGCCGGTTCGGCCCACCAGGCCTGGGCGGCGGTGCCGGTTCCCGACGCCAGGGGGCGGCTCGGCGCGTGCCTGATGGGCTTCGCCGGACCACGGGAGTTTGGCACGGGGGAACGGGCCCTGCTGGTGGCTGCCTCCGGGCTGCTGGCCCAGTCGCTGCAGCGTGCGCGGATGTACGAGTCAGAGCACGCGCTGGCCCGCGACCTGCAGCGCGGGCTGCTGCCGCGGGGCCCGCTGCAGGCACCCGGCGTGAGGATCGCGGCCCGCTACCAGCCGGTGACCTCCGGCCTTGAGATCGGCGGCGACTTCTACGACGCGATCGAGCTGACCGGCGGCCGGGTCGCCCTGGTGATCGGTGATGTGCAGGGGCACAACCCGATCGCGGCGTCCCTGATGGGGCGGCTCCGCATGGTCGTGCACGCCTACGCCCGCGAGGGTCACGGACCGGCCGAGGTGATGACCCGGGCCAACCAATGGCTGGTCGAGCTGAACACCGATCCGGACCTGGCCCTGTTTGCCAGCTGCTGCTTCGTGGTGATCGACCCGGCCGCCGGCGAGCTGGAGATGTGCCGGGCCGGTCATCCCGCCCCGGTGCTGATATCCCCGGGGGCCGCACCGGTGCTGCTCGACCAGGGTGATGACCTGCTGCTGGGCGTGGAGCGCGCCGAGCGGTACAGCACGGTCAAGCTCTCGATGCCGTCCGGCGCGACGCTGCTGCTGGCCACCGACGGGCTGCTCGACGCGGATGGCGCCGACTCCGATGACCACCTGCGCACCCTGCTCGGCGTGCTGGCCGACGGCACCGGGGAGGACCTGGAGACGCTGGCGGACCGGCTGCTGGCCACCCCGCGCCGCACCCAGCACGGCGACGACATCGCCCTGGTGATCGCTCGCGCCGGCAGCGCCGCCCGGCCCGCCGGGTGCGAGCCCTACTCCTCGTCCTCCAGGGACAGGTAGGACCCCCGCCAGAAGAGCAGCGGGGCCCCGGCGTCGGCCGACGTCTCGGCGTACCGGAGCCGCCCGATGACGATCTCGTGGTCCCCGCCGGGCAGGCTGTACTCGACCGTGCACTCCAGCGCGGCGAGCACTCCCTCCAGTCGCGGGCTGCCGGTCGGTCCCGGCTGGTGCGTCACCCCGTCCCAGGCCGCCGCGAGCCCCCGCCGGGCGAAGTTCGCCGAAAGCTCCTGCTGCGGTGCGGACAGCACGTTCACCACGAACGCGCGGTGGCTGCGGATCGCCTCCAGGGTCAGGCTGTTCCGGTCGAAACAGACCAGGATGAGCGGCGGGTCCAGCGACAGTGAGCTCACCGCGTTGGCGGTCGTTCCGACCGGCTCCCCGTCCGGCCCGACCGAGGTTACGACGGTGACCCCGGTGGCGAAGTGGCCGACGGCGCGGCGGAACTCTTCGCTGGTGATGTCAATATCAGCAGGGGTGGATGCCGTCATCGTCATTTCTGTCCATGCTCGGCCGAGGGCACGT
>JBEKCN010000774.1:0-3166 GCA_050014855.1 Streptosporangiaceae bacterium
GGGGAGAGCCTCTCGGCCTGTCCGTGAGCGCCGGGGCCGGTCCGCTTCGGGTCAGGGCCCCGGGGAGCCGGGTAACCGTCGCCCGGCCAGCGTGCGCCGGCCGTGGATGGCCATGGCCATCGGCCCCGCGTGTTTGCGGAGCTCGCGCACGGCGGTACTTTCGTCCGACACTTGCTGCAGCCGGCAGAAAAGCTGCGGGGGAAACCGTGAAAGCAGCGGCGACCGGCGGTGACGGAAGAGGGTATAGAACTGATCTGGCCTGAGGTCGATGTACCGAGAGAGGTTTTCGAACCACAGGGAGCTAAATGACCGTCACTCTGCGCCTGCATGATCGCGGCTTGGCGTTCTCTTTCGTAAGCCCCGAGTGCTAGTTGCACGTCACCCTGGTGCTGCAGTTTGCCGGCGAGGGCTATGGCGTCGTCGATGGCGAGCCTCGTGCCGAAGCCGATGCTGAAGTGGGTGGTATGGGCGGCATCCCCCATGAGCACGGTCTTGCCGTCATACCAGTGCCGGTTGGTTACGTTACGGAAGTTCAGCCAGGAGACCTTTGAGCCGTCACGGACCTGCCGGACCAGGTGATGACCATCCAGATGACGTTCGAAGATGTTCTCGAGGAGGGCGAGAGTGTCATCGGGGTTCATGGTGTCGAAGCCGAGGCCGGCCCAGGTCTGAGCCGAGCACTCCACGACAAACGAACTCGACCTGGCGTCAATCCCGTAGGCGTTAGCCCACAGCCACCCGCTGCTCGTCTGGACAAAGGGCCAGGTAAAAGCGTCGAATACCTTGTCCGTCCCCAGCCAAATGTATTTGTTGACGTTTTTCGGCGCCCTGAGCGGCCTGAGCACTGCTTACCGGACCGGAGCTGTTCAGGCAGTCACGTCCAGCCTGCTGGCTGGGACCCCGGGAGCGAACCGGGTGGCAGGTGCGCGGCGGCGAAGGCGGTTTGCGCCGTAGTCTGGCGTGATGGGCATGATGATGGCGGTGAGCTTCGAGCGGCACGGGCGGCTGTATTACCTCGATCCCGGGCCTTACGCACCGGCGATCGGCGACAAGGTGCTCGTCCCCACCGACGCTGGCCCGGAGGTCGCCGAGTGCGTCTGGGCGCCGCAGTGGATATCCGACGACGTGGGCGGCCTGCCCGAATGTGCCGGGCTCGCGACCGAAGGCGACCTGGAACGGAACGAGACCAGCCGCCGCCGCCGGGCCGAGTGCCGGGTCGCGGCCAAGCGCTTCATCCGCACCAACGGCCTGCCCATGAAGGTCACCGCGGTCGACTACGTTCATGCCACGAACGCTTTCACGATCTACTTCAGCGCTCCCAGCCGGGTCGACTTCCGCGCCCTCGTCCGTGACCTCGCCGGCCAGTTGCGGGCCCGGGTCGAGCTGCGCCAGATCGGCCCGCGCGATGAGGCCCGGCTGCAGGGCGGCATCGGCCCCTGCGGGCGGGACCTGTGCTGCGCGACGTTCCTGAAGGACTTCGAGCCAGTGTCCGTCCGGATGGCCAAGGAGCAGGACCTGCCGGTCAACCCGATGCGGATCGCCGGTGCCTGTGGGCGGCTGATGTGCTGCCTGAAGTACGAGCACCCGCTGTACCAGGACTTCCGCAAGAACACGCCCCGCGTCGGCCAGGCCGTCGAAACCCCGGAGGGGCCCGGCACGGTGATCGGGCACAACGTCCCCGCGGACAAGGTGGTGGTCAAGCTGTCCGCGGACGGCTCTGCCTGTGCGTGCCCGCGAGCCAGCGTATGCGGCTCCCGCCAGGCTTACGAGGCGACGCACGGCAAGACGTAAGACCTGTCGTCCTGCAGTCGGCGGCTTAGCTGCGCGGGTACCCGCGGACGCGCCGGGAGACGACCAGACAGCCGAACGTGCCCGCGATCGGCAGGATGACCAGCGCGGGAAGCTGGTAACGCCACGAGAACTCGTACACGTCGGAGCCGAGCACCACGGCGATGGCGGCCAGGCTCGCGAGCATGGCCGCCACGGCCAGTTGCCGGTCGCCGTCGGATGCCGCGCCGTTTTTCCCGCGCCCGGACCTACGCCCGGCGAAGATGAACAGCGAGCCGATCGCGCCCGCCGCCGTCATGACCGCGAGCAGCGGGCCGGGTGTGTACCCGCCGTCCAGCTGATAGGCCCGCAGGAACGAGGCCAGCGGCTTGACCGCCACCGGGGCGCCACCGCCGTACTCCTGGGCCTGGCTGGCGACAAACGACAAGGTGACGCCGGGCGGGTAGGTGGCATAGCCAGGCTGGAACTGCCAGCGCGAGATCTGCGTGATGTTCGGGGCCCCGTCCCGGGTCAGCGCGAACAGCCGGGTCGCGTCCCGGAGCACCGACAGCGGGATCGCGAGCGGCTGCTGTTTCATCACCGCGAAGCTGAAGCCACTGGCCGCCGCCTGGGACGCTGCTTTCCCGGACGTCGCCTGGTAGCTGCGGAGGGGACCGTCCGCGTTGTTGATGATCTGGTCGATACCCCAGGCGGCGACCGCCGGCGACGGGCACAGCGAGCGCTCATCCACGGGAAGCTTCAGGGTCGCGCAGTCGGCGGCCACCGCGGCCCGCCCGTACAAGACGTTGCCGCCGTTCGTGGTCAGCGCGAAGCCGTTACCGGTGACCGAAGAGACCGTCATATAGCCCAGCACCGGGGCGGCGAAGCAGGCGACGGCTACAGCCAGATAGCTAAGCCGGCGCCGCCAGCCCCGCGCCACCAGGACCGCGAAGACGACCGCCGCGATGATGAGCAGCTCACCGATCTGCCGGACATCGGCGGCGAGCCCCAGCACCAGCGCTCCCGCCGCCAGTCGCCGGAAGCCCGGCCGGGGGCGCCACAGCAGGATGGCGAGGCCGGCGACGATGAGGGCCTCGAAGGTGACATCGGGCATGATGGTCTGTTCCATCTGGAGCTGGTAGGCGTCCAGCAGGATGGGGGCAGCCGCGAGGGTGGCGGCCCAGCGGGCGGCGCCACGGCGGATGAGCAGGGCATAGATGATGACGCCCATGGCCAGGCCGAGCAGGTGCTGGAAGCCGGCCACCACGGCCAGATTTCCCAGCCACAGGATGGGCTTGAGCAGGATGTTGTAGCCGACCGGGTCGGACCCGCCGCTGCCTGTCAGGTACTTGTAGGAGTCGATGTAGAAGAGCGCTGGCCGGTAGGCGACCTGGGTGAC
>JBEKCN010000775.1:0-3164 GCA_050014855.1 Streptosporangiaceae bacterium
ATCCGCTGCGCTACCCGCTTGATCCCGTCCGCGTCGGCCACCGAAGAGCCACCGTATTTCTGCACGACAAGGGCCACCGACGCATCGCTCCTCCCGGGTTGCTGGCCGACGGACGCTTGAGTGTATAAGGTGCTGGCTGTGCTGGCCCGGGTGGCGACCCCCCGGAACCCCCGTGTCAGGGCGGGGGCGTCCGAGGCAACGGATTTTCTCAGAGGACGGTCTGCTCCTCGGCGACGTCCAGGCACGCGTGCGCAACCACCGCGTGCAGCGCGCGCAGGGCGGCACCGGCGTGAGTGCCCCAGTGGTTGAAGTAGGAGTACTGCCACCACCACAGGGCCTCCAGCTTCCGATCGGCCCGATAGTGCTTGAGCCCGTGGACGAGGTCGGCGGCGACGGCCGCGATGTCATCGGACAGCCGGAACGACGTCCCGCGGGTGTCGGCGTACGGATCGAACAGTTCCGCGTAGTCGTCGCAGTCGGGAACCTGCCGGGCCAGGCCGACCCGCAGGGCGTCCAGATCCGGGTCGTCACCCACCTCCGGTTCCCAGTTGCCCGGCAGGATCACATCCGTGGTGGCACCGAGCTGGGCTCCCGCCAGCAGGATCTGGGACACCTCGAGCAGCAGTAGCGGTACCGCCTCGTCGCCGCCGTCCCCGGCGGCCAGCCGTTCGACGCCGTCGAGGAAGAGCCGGACGTTCCCGGCGATCTGGTCCGCGAGCGGGCTAAGGTTGGCCATGGCCTCCCCGGCCTGCTGCGCAGCCAACTCTTCTCCCCCTGCGGTGTCAGACATCAAGCAGTCTCCGTCCTTCGAACGCGCGACCGAGCGTTACTTCATCCGCGTACTCCAGGTCGCCGCCGACCGGCAGCCCGCTGGCCGGCCGGGTAACCCGCACGTCCATCGGCTTGACCAGCCGGGCGAGATACGTCGCGGTCGCTTCCCCTTCGAGGTTGGGATCGGTGGCCAGGATCAGCTCGGTAACCGTCCCATCAGTCAGCCGGGTCATCAGTTCCTTGATCCGGAGCTCCTCCGGGCCGATGCCATCGATCGGGCTGATCGCGCCGCCGAGCACGTGGTAGCGCCCGCGGTACTCGCGGATCTTCTCGACCGCCGCGACGTCCTTCGGCTCTTCGACGACGCAGATGATGGACGGATCGCGGCGCGGATCGAGACAGATCCGGCACTGATCCTGCTCCGCCACGTTCCCGCAGGTTCGGCAGAACTTCACCCGCTCCGTGACCTCCAGGAGCGCCGCCGCGAGCTTGCGCGCCTCCTCCGGGTCGGCGGCCAGCAGATGAAAGGCGATCCGCTGCGCACCCTTCGGCCCCACGCCCGGAAGCCGGCCGAGCTCGTCGATGAGGTTCTGTATGACCCCTTCGTACACGTCAGATCCTGATTCGCTAGGTCACCGGCCGCCCAGCTGAGCGGCCCTCATCACTCGCCGTCGTCGCCGGTCCCGGTCAGGCCCGGGCCACCCAGCCCGGCGGCACCGGACGTGCCCAGGCCACCCGGCATACCGGGCATCTCGGGCAGCCCTGGCATCCCGCCACCGAGGGCGGTCGCAAATGGGCCCATCTTTTCCTGCTGAAGGTCGCCAGCCCGTGCGTAGGCGTCCCGTACGGCCGCGAGCACCAGGTCGGCGATGGTCTGCGCCGACTCCTCCAAGTCGTCCGGGTCAATCGCCGTAGCGGCGATGCTGAGATCCACCAGCTCGCCCTGGCCGTTGACCTGAGCCGTGACCAGGCCGCCGCCCGCGGTTCCGGACACCTCGGTGTCGGCAAGTTCCTGCTGGGCATTCATGAGCTGTTCTTGCATCTGCTGAGCGGCGGCGAGCAGTTGCTGCATATCCAGCTGGCCGTCAGGGTTCACTTTGCCCCCAGTGGGTGTTGTCAGCGTGCGCGGTCGCGTTACCCCGGCGGCTGTCCGCCGGGACAGCGGATGGCCGGCCGGGCGGGTTTGCGGCCGCATGGCTAGTCTGCACCCGCCCAGTGTGTTCCCTGAACGCCGATGCCACTCCTGGGCAGCCCACCCCGCCCGTCAATCCTCAATCTCACTGATGATCCGGCCACCGAGCTCTCGCTGGATCAAGTCCATCCCGCTGATTTCAGCCTGGCCGGGAGAGGCCATGTCGTCGGCATCGGGCGTCTCGATCGCGTCCGCGATGTGCGGTGCCCGCGCGGGCACCGGACGTGCGTTCGCTCTGGGCGCAGCCGAAGCGGAGGTGGTCCCCGTCTGATGTCCGTGGGGCGGCGTATTTACTGCATTACTGCTTGTGCCGGAGGCGGGATGCCCAGCGGGGCCGCGCGGGCGGCCCCGGGTTTCACCGGTGCTCTCCTTGCTTTCCCCGGCCGGGCTCGGCGAAGCGGCCAGCGCTCCCTCGCGGCCGGGGCTTTCCGCCCGGCCTGCCGCGCTCCCGCCGTTCCCCACCGGCACAGCACTACTGCCCGGGTCCGGGGGACGCGCCAAGTCGGGGGGACGCGCCCGGTCCGGGTCGGCCGCCGGGTCCGGAACCGCGTTCAGCCGCGGGCGGGCGTCCCGGGCGCCAGTACCAGGATCGCTGCCGGACAGCGCCCTGATCCGGACGTTCAGGCCGAACTGGGCCGCGAGCACCCGCTTCAGATCCGCGTCACATCCGCTGGTCGTGAAGCCCTTGACGTCGCCGTCCCGCGCGAACCGGAGGGTGAGGGTGCCGTCGTCGAGGGAGACGACGCTGGCGTTGCTCAGCAGCATCCAGGCGACCCGGCGCTCCCGCTTGATGGCGTCCAGGATCGCATCCCAGCTGCGGCTGACCGCTTCGGCCCCCGCCAGACCGGTCGGCGCAGACGCTTCGGGCCCCGGCTGGGACGCTGCCGGTGACCGCGGCGCCGCGGTGGGCGCAGTCTCGGCCGCAGCCTCTTGCTCCGGCCGCGGCCCGGGCGCCTGCGGTGGCGCTGGGCTGTCCGCCCGCGCGCCAGAGCCCGGCGCGGCCCTGATGTCGTCTCGGGCCGAACGGGGCCGGGCGGGAGCTGGCCCCGCGTTTCCGCTCTCGGGCGGGCGGGTGGCGGGCACCGCATCCGGCGTCCCGGCACCGGGCCACCCGGCCGGGCTCTGGTGGTGTTCAGCTGGTCGTGACCCGGCCGGCGGAACCGGGGATTCCGCGGCACCCTGCGGGCCAGGCTGCGACAGG
>JBEKCN010000776.1:0-3164 GCA_050014855.1 Streptosporangiaceae bacterium
AAGGGCGGTGCCAATACGGTGGCGAACATCCAGTTGCTGTGCGGTCCGTGCAACCGGCGCAAGGGCGCCGATGACATCCCGGCCTGCATCTAGCGTCCCGGCAGCGGCACTCCAGAAACCCCGGCCAGCGGACTCGCCGCATGCTCATCGCGGTCTGCTGGCCACCACGAGACGAGCAGCAGGCCGCCGCTGGTCACGATGGCGGCACCGCCACCCGGAGCGCGCCCGCCACCACCACTGCCAGCGGCAACGCCAGGAAGGTCACCAAGTGCGGCCGGAGGGGACTCCCTGTAATCGCCGCATCGATTCCGCGAGCTTGCCCCTGGGGCGCCTTCTTGCCCGCCGTTTCCTGCGGCGATGACAGCGCTGCCGACCGCGTCAAGGTGGGGCCGGGCAAGGTAGTTGTCCCCTTTCTTCGATCGCGGCGACAACCCCGTTGGACGTTCACGCTGGAAGCGGCCACAAGCGGACAACATAGTGGCCGCCGCGGACACGCGGCTAACAAGTAGGCGGACCTGTAGGGATTCGCCGAAGATGTCGGTTCAGGGGCAAGGTACTTGTCGGTCGAATGGCCGTCTTCCCTCGATAAGGGTCACGAAAGTTGTCGGTTTCTCATCGAGGGCGGCTGCGCCTGGGAGGGGAACCAGCGGTAACAGACGGCGGCACCTCACCGATTGACAGCGCATGTGAGCCGCCCGAAGATGGCCGTCCTGGTTACGAGGCGTCGCTGATGGAGTTGCTCTGATGGCTTCGATCTCGGCGCGTATTCGACAAGGACCCCGCGTGGTAGACATGATTCGCTCCGGTCGTGGCCGACTCCCCCAAGGCGCAGCGCTCAGCGAGCCGGTCGGCGATCTGCGCTGTGGAGCTGGCAGAGGGCGCACTCGATGACGGTTAACGCGCGTGCTCGATCCGGTCTCGCCCACTACCGTTGAACTGTGCTGCCACCTACATCTTGCCCGGTTCCAAGCGCCCACCGTCGCCTCATGGACTCTCATATACGCTGGCATGCCGCCGCGGACGCGTATATGGACCCCGAGTCATTTCGCATTAATTTGAATTCGTTGCTTGAGAGCCTTCGGAGTGTGACGTTCCTGCTTCAGAGCCAGAAGAACGAACTTCCCGATTTCGACAGTTGGTATCTCCCTGCACGAGACTCAATGAAAACAGATCCCATCATGCAGTGGAGTCTCGAAGCCAGAAATCGGATAGTGCATCAAGCGGACCTAGAAATATACAGTAAGGCTGTGGTCCGGTTGTCACGTGATTGGTTGAACGAAACAGAGAGTGTTCTAGACGTTCCACCGCACTACACGACGCATCAAACTATTTCCGCGCTTCTGGCCTCTGCCCCGCAACCACTTGAAGGCATCATATCGATCGAACGGCGCTGGGTGGACGTTGAATTGCCCGATCGGGAACTACTTGAAGCGACGCGGCATTCTTATAATCGCATCGCCGAAGTGATTCAGGTCGCGCACAAGGTGGCGGGCGTAGAGACTTGCAACCTAACCACCCGAAAGCCCGACTGCGTTGACTCCCAGTTGAGGATACCCTTTCAGTGCATGCACCAGATTGACGACAATCGGCGCCTGGTTGTGGACCTCAGCACCATGACCAAGTACACGGAAGAGATGGAAATTCTACGTGATGGAGACATTCCCAAGGAAGTTACAGACGCAAAGTACGGCCGGACGCCGATCTCAGGAAATGCGATTGAGCGGGTACCGCAAGTAACTGAGCTGGCAAAGCGGATGCTGTCTGTCGACAAAGAGTTGGCTCCCGTAGCGTGGCTACTGCACGGAGAACAGACTGTCCGGATCTTTGCGGTGCCGATGCCGGATCAGCGGTCCAAGTTGGTCCAAATGAACCGGGTTGCCGACCTGGTAGAGCAGTCGAACGCCGATGGCGTGGTCTTTATTTCCGAGAGCTGGTTTTCTCCCGCACCGGCTGAGCCAACCGGAAGACGCAAGGCGGAGCCGCCCGCAGCACCGCAAAATCGCGGTGAATGCATCTCGGTCTGCGCCGTCACGCGAGATGGAAAGTCCGCCGAGATGGTAACCATTTTCACCCGGGGAAAGAAAGATGAAATAGTTTTTGAACCATCTATCTCCGTAGAGGAGGGTCAGATTAACAACCTTCAGCCGATTGTGCGTAGGTGGCAACAGATCTCGGCGCGCCCCTTCATGGCAAAGAAACCGCCGAAAGGGAAAAGCACTTCATGAGCGAGATTGAGCCGTTTGACTGGATACCTCCCACCTACCTCACATCTACTGACCACATCAAAAGATTGGACGAAAGGCGCGATGATGATGCCGTTTACCCGACTGCACCATCATGGCTTTGCCAAGCGAAATGAATGTCTCCGATGATATAGCGGATGCCCTGCCCGGCATGTTGGAGCGTCAAGCGCTCATCATTATCAATACTCCGGCATCTTGCGCCTGGACAATCACCGAGTACGGTCATCGCATCCTCAGTCACCTACGGACCGTTGACCTGATACTTACTCACCAGTCGCAATAGTTGCCACTTCGATCCGCAAAGGAATTCTTGCAGCTAACGCTTACAACTGAAGTTCGCGGCGGGTAATTGCCGGAACCCCCGGAAGTCCCTGATGGAATGCGACGGCCCAAGATGAACTGTCATCCCCTCCCAAAAGATGACCGAATGCCCATCGGTCAATCAGCTCTGGATAGGTAGATCTGATGTGAGGCACAGGTTCTCTCGGTTCCTCTATGTAATAAATCCATGTCGAGACAATGTTGTCTCCGGCAGCCAAGTCTGCTAGCGCCAGACGTAGCCTCTGCAAAACTTCAAGGATATATCTCGGCTTAACGCTATACAGTGGACCAATATCGACGCCTTCATGTGCGATCAAGTTGCGCGCATCTTTAGCTTTTACTAGCGCCTCAAGTTGGTCCTCTGTGACGCCGAACGCTTCCGCCTTAGCTTTGATTTTGTCAAGGGTTCCGCCAAGCATTTTCCGGGCTCAATGGCAGATTGTTGAATGTTTCTGCGAGTGACGCGACTGGATCGGATGCAATCCGGTCAATAACCTGCATGCTCCTCAGAACGATACGGCATTTTTCTTCGAACTGATTGCATACATAAAGAGCCCTACCCGCAGCCAACATTGCGGCATCAGTCATCTCTGACTCAGG
>JBEKCN010000777.1:0-3161 GCA_050014855.1 Streptosporangiaceae bacterium
GCTCGCTGTCATTCAAATCGCGGTGGTCACGGTCTTGATGGCGGTGCAAAAGGTGCCTCAGCCACAGATCAGCAGCTCGGTGCTGGACTCAGTGGGCGGCGATTTCGCCGTGCCGCTGGTGGTGCTCATTGTTATGACCGTCTCGGTCGCCGCCGGGTACTGGTTCGGGCTGGCGGGGGCGCTGCGGGTCCGGACGAGCGTGGGCGTTCCGGTGGCCGCACTGGTGACCTGGACGCTGACCGATTACCCCATCGCCGTCCTGCGGGCGGGTAGCAAAAGGGTCGGGCAGGTTTCCATTGCCGGACTGCTGTGGGCTCAGCTCGGCGTCCTCGCCGTCTTCTGGGTCTGGCTCGCCTGGGTGTCCCTAGCCAGGCGGCGCGGCCGGGCCACCAGGCCGGTGGTCCGGGCGGATCCGGAGGGCAAACCGTGGCAGCCCCGGGTCTTCCTGGGTGCGGGTGGCTGCGTGCTCGCCTACTACGCGCTTGAGTTCGCGATCTGGGTCCAGTTTGCGTGGTCCGGGCAGACTGCCGGCGGCACTGGCTTCCTGCTTAACGGTCTCGGTCTCCAGTCCGTGCTGCTGCCCACCTTCCTGGTCCTGGTACTTCTGCTGGGCAGCACAGACCTGCTGGAATGGGGTGAGATAACGGTCAGGTGGGTGGTCGTCAAGGTGGGACGGCTATGGCCGCCGTGGCTGCTGGTGATCGCGACGCCGCTGGCTGCCGTCGCTATCGCGGCCAACGTAATCCGGCTAGACGGCCGCAACGTGCTGCTCGAACTAGCGGTCATCGGGATACCTGCGGTGCTGATCGCGCCGCTCGTCCGGCTGGCACCCGGCCATGGCCGCTGGTCTGGTGATGTCAGGTCACGCGCGGTGACTACCGGGGCCGTAGTGATCTTCGCCTACACGACAATTCTGCTCAGCATCACTTCTGCGGTGCTTGGAGAGCTCGGCTGGCCGTCGCGGTTCGACGCCCAGTTCTACTCGCTCGTCAGCACCCCCGTCGCGCTGGCCGCACTCACTGCCGGAGTGTTCATCCTGGCTCGTGGCGCGCTCAAACCGGAGCAGCGCGGCCGGGGATTGCTCCTGGTCATCGCCGCCGTAGTGATCATCATCGCGGGGTTGCCTGACTTCCTGGCCGCGGCCCGCTTGCCTGCCGTCTTTCCGCCCCGGCACTTCGGGCTGCTGAACGGCTTGCTGTTCGTTGCGGCGGCCGGGACCATCCTCGGCATCATCAGACTGGCCATACTCGGACGGCTTAGGGCGGCCGGCAGGCCGTTGGCGAACGCCTTCATGCTGCTGATCGGATTGCAACTGGTCCGATGGGTGTTCGATCTTCTCCAGGTCATCGCCAAGCTCGGCGCCGACTCGGACTACCTACTGGCCGGCCTGTTCTTTCTGACCGTTCTGTGGGGCTTCGCCACCTCCGGTGACAAGCTGACCGGGAGCAAGGCCAACTCCGCGAAGTACCCCCGCGATGGCCGCATCCTGCTCACCGTGAGCTACACCCTGGTCTCCAGCGCAACCCTGCTGTACCTGGGAGCGCTGCACGGGCCAGCTCGCGCACCGGCCCCGCCGAGCTACTTGACGGACGATCTCTCCACGCCACTCGGCCTGCTCGTGCTGGGCTCTGCGCTAGTCATCGTGGCGTTCGTCACCAGGCTGACGAGGCTGCCGGCCAAAGCCGCCGCCCCAGCAGCCGAGTCGGCCGCCTGGGCCGCAGGGCGGGCTGAACGCCTCCGGGTCCGAGTCCGGATACCGTCGGCCGGAGCCATACAACTTGGCGTCGTGGTGATCGGGACGTTCCTTACCACGGGGTCAGTCGCCCTGGTCGCCACTGGTGGGCTCCCTGATCTGGCGCGGGCGAGCGCGACGCAACTGGGACGCGCTTACACGGCCCCCATCCCCGGCCCTGACTGCGACGCTGGCGGCGCGATCTGGTTCGTCGCTCGCGGCGAGCCGGTATTCACCCGCTGCGGCCACACCGGCTTGGTCGCAACGGTGGCGCCGCACGGAGAAGGCGACGTAACGTTCCTGCCGCCAGACGGCTTCACCTCCCCGAACTACCGCATCTCTGTCACAGTGAGGTTCAACAGCCGCTTTGACGGCTGTGTCGCCGTCTTTAGTCGCGGCAGCGCATCAGGCAGCTACATAAATTACCTATGCAGTAACAATTCAGCCGGGATAGACGTGCTAAACACGCACAGGGGCACCCTGAAGCCGCTTGCCGTCGGGTTCGCCCGGCCAGCGCCCAGCTACTCGATGATGACGGTGTCAGACGGAACCCAGCAGAATTTTTTCGTCAACGGTTTCAAGATCGGCGCGGTTCTTGATAAAGAATTGCCGGTGACGCTTAATGTCGGACTGATTCTTCACAACTCGGTCGGCAGCCCCGGGTCGGCGATCTTCAGTCATTTTGCGTTCACGCCACTGCCAGGATCTTCGCATTTCTAGCATGGACAGGCCCGAGGCTAGTACCGCACAACCTATGGTAACCGAAAGGGCCTGGCCGCACCGATGCGCACGCCCGCCCCGAATGAGATCGAAGTCGCGTTGCAGCGAGGCGACCGGCGTTCCGACCGGCCAACAGCAATCCACGCATGGCCGCTGGCCCCTTATGCTCCCACGAAAACTGCAGCATTCAAGACGGCGCGGAACTGGTCACTCGGCGCTACTCGGCTAAGGCGAAGCCGGCACATGAAGGGAGCGCATAGTCGGTCGTCTAGCTAGACATATCAACACTGTACGGAAGTCGATAAAGCGCGTCCAGAATCTCCGGTATCGCGAATGGCCATGCAGGCCGGTGCATAAGCATCCGGCAGAACAACGCACTACTTTCGGCAATGCCGGGCATTCCCCGGGGCGGGCGCACCGGGACGCGAGCTTCGTCAGGTACCGGAGGCCATGTAGGCGGCCAGGATGTAGTTCGGGTGGCGGTCGAGGTTGTGGCGGGCCCTGTCGTACCGCATCGTGGTGCGCGGATCGGCGTGGCGGGCGGCGATCTGGATGTCTCGCAGGTCGACGCCCGCGTCGAGCATGGTCGTGACAAATGTGTGGCGCAGCACTCGAACTGCAGGTGAGTGAACCCAAGGGTCGGTGATTCCGCAGGGACTGAGGGGCGGCGGACGTGCTCAGCGGGGGAATGTTCCAGAATGCCGTCGAT
>JBEKCN010000778.1:0-3160 GCA_050014855.1 Streptosporangiaceae bacterium
ACGCCGACCACGTGCTGGCCGCGATCCTGGACCGCGAGGAACCCCCCGACGCTGGCGGCGGTCTCGATCGCGCCGGTATACAACGCGCCGTGCACGATACCGGCCGGCTGGTGATGTTCCGGGCCCGCGTCGATGTGCCCCCGGACCTGGGTACAGCCGCCGTTCTCGCCGCCGGAGTAGGCGTCGATCACCAGGCCCAGGGCCTGCATGAGCGGGCTCAGGGTCATCTCAGCGAAATTCAGCTCAGGCACTTGGCTACCCCCACGTTCGACATCGCAGCCGAAACGGTACCGCGCCGGGTGGTCCGGGAGACGGGACGGGCCGGCCGCATGGAAGAGTGGACGGGTGATCGAGGCCGTGGTGTTCGACCTGGATGGCGTGCTCATCGACTCCGAGCCGGTGTGGGAGGAGGTGCGCCGTGGCCTGGTTGCCGCCCACGGCGGCCACTGGGCCCCGGACGCGCAGCGGCGGCTGATGGGCATGAGTACCCAGGAATGGGCGCGCTACCTGAGCCAGGACCTCGGCGTCGGGCTGCCGCCGGATGACGTTGCGGCGCAGGTCATTCACCAGATGGCCGAGCGGTACGCACGGGAGCTTCCGCTCATGCCGGGCGCGACGGAGGCCGTCCGCCGGATGGCGGAGCGCTGGCCTCTCGGGCTGGCCAGCTCCTCTCCCCCGGTGCTGATCGAGACGGTGCTGAAAGCCGCGTCGATCCGGTCGCTGTTCGCCGCCACGGTGTCCACCGAGGAGGTCGCGCACGGCAAGCCCGCAGCGGACGTCTACCTCACCGCCGCCCAGCGGCTCGGCGTGGCGCCGGAACGGAGCGCTGCGGTAGAGGATTCGAGCAACGGGCTGCGCTCGGCCGCGGCGGCGGGCCTGCAGGTGGTGGCTGTCCCGCACCCGCGTTACCCGCCCGACCCGGACGCGCTGGCGCTGGCCCGCGCCGTCCTGCCCTCGCTGCCGGGCCTGACGCCGGACCTGGTGGCCGGCCTGGCCTAACCCGCACGATCGGCATGGGCTTGCCGCAGCATGCGCGGAAAAGCAGCGCCGATCCGCCTTGGCGGAATCTAGACCTCCTGGACCAGCATGCGGGAGCCGGGCGGGGCTATCTTCTCGTAGTCCGCCGCCGTAGCCTGTGCCTCCTTGGTCGCGAGGGCCGCATCCAGCGCGGCCCGGTCCGGGAAGTAGAGCTCGGCGAGGCGGTAGAACGTCGGGTCGCCGCCGTCGGCCTCGGCGATGAAGCGCCCCGCCTCCGCGCGCTCGAGCCCGGGAATGCGGTGCACCATCGGCATGTGCGTCTCGGCGTAGTGGCGCTCGAACACGTCCGGGTCATCCGGCTGCGTGTACAGGACCACGAGTTTTACAGTCATGACCAGGACGCTACGCCCCGGCCCGGCCGACCCGCCAGCAGCCCGCTCTTCACGAGACGGCCTTCGGGCGCGGATGGCGGGCCTGACGGACGGCGGTTTCCAGCTCGTCACGGGTCAGCTTCGACCGGCCCGGAATGCGCAGCTCGGCAGCCAGCGTCGCCAGCTGGGCCTTGGTCATCGCGGGCAGGTCCTCGCCCTGCGGGCCGCTCCGGCCCGTGCCCCTCGAGGCTTTCGATCCCTCCTCGGCCCCGGAGGCTTTGGATCCCTTGGCGGCCGCCTCGGCCGAGGCGCCGGAACGGCCGCCGGTGCGACGGCCACGCGCCTCCTCCACGCTGCGGCGCAGCGTCTCGGTCAGGTCAACCACCTTCGACGCGCGTGGGGCCGGCGCCGCGGTCTCGATCTCCTCGCCGTTCCGCTTGCTCTCGATCAGTTGCTCGACCCGCTCGCGGTAGGTGTCCTCATATCTCGCCGGGTCCCAGTCGGTGGTCATCGACTCGATCAGCTGCCGCGCCACGGTGAGCTCGCGGGGCTTAGCCGGCTGGCCGGACGGCTCGTACCCGGTGCCCTCGATCGGATCACGGATCTCGTCGGCGAAGTACATCGTCTCCAGGGCCAGGATCTCCTCCTGGGGCCGCACCGCGACCAGGTACTCCTTGCTGCGCATGACGAGGGTGGCGATCCCGGCCCGGTTCGTTTCCGCCATGGCCTGGTGCAGCAGGGCGTAGGAGCGGTCCGCGCCGTCGCCCCGCGGCGCCAGGTAGTAGGTCCGCTGGAAGTAGATCGGGTCGACCTCGGCCAGGTCCACGAAGTCGGTGATGTCGATGGTGCGGGTGCGGCCCGGCTCAACGGACTCCAGTTCCTCGTCGGTGAGCAGCACGTAGGTGTCGTCGTCGACCTCGCGGCCTTTGACGATGTCCCGGTAGTTGACCTCTTCCCCCGTCCGCTCGTTCACCCGCTTGTACCGGATGCGGTCGCTGGTGCCCTGCTGGAACTGGTTGAAGTGCACGGTCCTGTCCTCGGTCGCCGAGTACAGGCCGACCGGAATATTGACCAGCCCGAAAGCCAGTGCACCGGTCCAGATCACACGCGCCATCAGACCTCCTTGCGAACGGTGCGCACCCCGGGGTTTACCTGGGCATGTACCCGTTCCGCACGCCCGTGATCGTCAATTGTGCCTGCTCACGGAATTGAGCCTGCTCACGGGCCGGGCCACGGCTGAGCCGGGCCCTAGGCCAGGGACCTGGCCGAGGGATTGGTCACCGGAATCCGCCGGGCCCGGGCCTGCATGATGACCCGTTGCACGGTGAAGGTGACCGCGAGGAAGAGCAGGAGGGACGCCCCGGCGATGCCGCCGTCCGGGGAGTGCGGGTCGATCAGGTAGTCCAGGCCGAAGTGGGCGGCGCAGCTCTTCCTTGATCGGATGGGTGCCTAGGGCCGAGGTGGACTTCTCGATGTCTACGGCAAGGATGCTGCGGTGAACCGGGACGCTTTGCATGGCTTCCTCCACCCCCAGGTTGAAACTCCCCTGTGCCCTCAGCGTGGGCGTACAGTACTTTGGTGCAAGTTCCATTGGAAACTGCAACAGATATTTTAATAAATCCTTTAGTGGACCTATCTATAGCAGGTCCGCCAGGATTATCATTGCGGATCAGGGGAACACCAAGCCTTATGGCTTTCTCTGGAGCGTGACGCCGGTGCCTGAGCCCGCGAGTCCCATCGTCCGCCGCAAGCGGCTAGCCGCGGAGCTGCGGCGGCTGAGAGAACGGTCCGACGTCACCGGTGAATTCATC
>JBEKCN010000779.1:0-3149 GCA_050014855.1 Streptosporangiaceae bacterium
CAGGTGCTGCTCGCCTGGGAGGACCCGGAGCGCATGCACCGGGGCCTGCGCGGCGCCAAGTTCGGCGCGTCGATGCTGGCCCAGGTCCGGCGGCGCGGCTGGGCAGCCAGCGTGGCCGAGCGTGAGCCGGGCGTCGCCTCGGTATCCGCCCCGGTCCGCGGGGCTGGCGGCCGGGTCGTCGCCGCCGTATCGGTGTCCGGGCCGATCGAACGGCTGACCCGCTCTCCCGGCCGGCTGCACGCGACCGCCGTGATCGGCGCGGGTGAAAAGATCAGTGAACTGATCGCCGAAGGCTGACCCCTGGCATTGGTCCCTGTGTCGTAGGACACACGGCATCTTTTCGCCGCTGACCACCTGTCATATGGTCACATCTAACGGGTCGGCGGGCCCGAAGGGAAGCCCGGAAACGGCGGTGCCACCGGACGTCCCGCCGGTCCCCAGGCGTCCGGCATACGGTCACCACTCAGGAGCTGACCCGGCCTTACAGAGCGAGGTCCTCGCATGAAAGTAGCTGTCGTCAAGGAGAACACCCCGGGCGAGCAGCGGGTCGCCCTGGTACCGGAGACGGTGCCGAAGCTGATGGCGGCCGGCGCTGAGGTGCTGGTAGAGAACGGGGCCGGGGAAGCGGCATGGTTCCCCGACAGCGCATACGCCGAGGCGGGCGCGGCCATCGTCACCGCCACGGAGCTGTACGCCAAGGCCGAGGTCATCCTGATGGTGACCCGGCCTGGCCCGGAAGCGGTGAGCCAGTTGCGGGCTGGGCGCGCTGTGTTCGGGATGCTGTCCCCGCTGACCAACCCGGAACTGGCGCAGGACCTGGCCACCCAGGGGGTCACCGCGGTCAGCCTGGACGGGCTGCCCCGTACCCTGTCCCGAGCGCAGCCGATGGACGCGCTCAGCTCCCAGGCCAACGTCGCGGGGTATAAGGCAGTCTTGGTCGCCGCCAACGCGTACAGCCGGTTCTTCCCCATGCTCATGACCGCAGCCGGGACCGCGCGCCCGGCCAAGCTGCTCGTCCTCGGGGCGGGCGTGGCCGGCCTGCAGGCGATCGGCACGGCGCGGCGGCTCGGCGCGGTCGTGAGCGGTTACGACGTCCGGCCCGCGTCCCAGGGCGAGGTTGAGTCGCTCGGGGCCACGTTCATCAAGCTGACCTCGGTGGAAAGCGCGGCGGGCGAGGGTGGTTACGCTCGCGAGCTGACCGCGGAGGAACGGCAGGCCCAGCAGGAGGAGCTGACCGGCCACATCGCCCGGCACGACGTGGTGATCACCACTGCCCAGGTGCCCGGGCGCAGGCCGCCGCTGCTGGTCACCGACGACGCACTCAAGGCCATGTCGCCCGGCTCGGTCATCGTGGACATGGGCTCCAGCGCGCTCGGCGGCAACGTGACCGGATCCCAGCCCGGCGAGACCGTCGTCACCGGCAACGGGGTCAGGATCATTGGGGCGGACAACCTGCCCGCCACCGTCCCCACGGCGTCATCGAATGCCTATTCGCGGAACATCTCCGCGCTGCTGCTGCACATGACCTCCGACGGAGTGCTCACCATCGACACTAACGACGACATCCAGGCCGGCGTGGTGATCACGCACAGCGGCAAGGTCGTGAACGAGGCGGTCGCCCGCCTGCTGCCCGCAGAAACGCTCACCAAGGGAGGCGTCGCAGATGTCAGCGGCACTACTGACTGACCTGACCATCTTCATCCTCGCATTGCTCATCGGTATCGAGGTCATCGGGAAGGTCCCGGCCACGCTGCACACGCCGCTGATGTCGGCGACCAACGCGATCCACGGCATCGTGCTGGTCGGCGCCCTGCTGATAGGGATCACAGCGCACACGACGGTCGGGTACGTCATCGGGTTCGTGGCCGCCGTCTTCGCCGGCGCGAACGTCGTGGGCGGGTCCGTGGTGACCGGGCGGATGCTGAAGATGTTCCGCAAGAAGGTGGCGCAGCCGGCAGCAGTGCAGCCGGGAGCAGCCCAGCCGGAACTGGAATCACTCAACGGTCACAAGGGCCTCAGGGGCCTGGCGGACAAGGTAGGCATAGGCAGGGGCCAGTCATGACCGGGTTTTCGGGACACGTCGGATTCGCCGGATACGTTCAGCTCGTCTACGTGCTGGCAGCGGTGTTGTTCGTGGTCGGCCTGCACCTGATGAACAGCCCGGCGACCGCTCGCCGCGGCAACCAGGTGGCCGTGGCCGGCATGATCATCGCGGTCATCGCCACCTTCGTCCTGCTGATCCATGCGGGCACGGTCACCACGACCGGCTGGATCGTGCTGCTCGCGGGCGCGCTGATCGGCTCCGGCGTGGGCCTGTTCGCGGCCCAGAGGGTGCAGATGACGGCGATGCCGCAGCTGGTGTCGGGGTTCAACGCGGTCGGCGGCGGCGCTGCCGCGCTGGTCGCGATCTACGGCTATTACCAGGCCGAGTCCATTGGCGGCGTGCTGGGTACCACCTCGGTGTTCAGCGTGCTGGACGTGCTCATCGGCTCGGTGACGTTCGCCGGGTCGATCATCGCGGCCGGAAAGCTGCAGGGCTTCATCCCCGGCCAGCCGATCACCTTCAAGGGCGGTCGCGTGCTCAACATCGTGCTCGCCGTCGTGGCCCTCGGCTCCGGCGCGTACCTGTTCACCACCCCCAGCCTTCCGGCGCTGCTGATCGTGGTGCTCGCCTCGCTGGGCTTCGGGATAATGATGGTCCTGCCGATCGGCGGCGCGGACATGCCGGTGGTGATCTCGCTGCTGAACGCGTTCACTGGCACCGCGGTGGCGATGGCCGGCTTCGTCATCCAGAACTGGGCGCTGATCGTGGCCGGCGCTCTGGTGGGTGCCTCCGGCAGCATCCTGACCAAGCTGATGGCCGACGCGATGAACCGGTCGCTGGCGAACATCATCATCGGCGGGTTCGGCACCGGCGACAGCACCGTGGCCGTCGGCGGGCCGATCGACGCCCAGGTCCGCGCGGTCGCCGCGGACGACGCGGCCATTCAGCTGGCCTACGCGTCCAAGGTGATCATCGTGCCCGGCTATGGCCTGGCTGCGGCGCAGGCCCAGCACGGCGTGGCCGAGCTGGCCAAGACCCTGGAGGACCATGGCGTCGAGGTCAGCTACGCGATCCACCCGGTGGCGGGCCGGATGCCCGGCCACAT
>JBEKCN010000780.1:0-3144 GCA_050014855.1 Streptosporangiaceae bacterium
CCCGCTTCGAGGGCGGGCCGGTGTCCCGGCGAACCGGGGAAGATTGCAGGTATGGCAACCGCGATCCTCTCCGAAAACTTGATCCGACGCAAGTCCCTCGTTGGGGCGTGCTACAGCCAAGTTGGAATGTCCCCTTTGAGCGAAGTTGAGATGTCCCCTTTTGCGGAAGCGGAAGGGGGTCGGCTTGAACGGGGACGTTTTGGCGTTGAGCGGGGCGGAGCGGGAACGGCTTGACGTATTGCGGCGGCTGATGCGCGGTGAGTTGCGACAGGCTCGCGCGGCTGAGCTTCTGGGGGTCGGCGTCCGGCAGGTGAAGCGGCTGGTTCGCGGCTATCGTTGCGAGGGCGAGGCGAGCGTGGTGTCGCGTCGGCGCGGACGACCGTCGAACAATCGGCTCGATTCGGCGAGCCTCGCCACGATCGAAGCGACGCTACGGATGCGCTACGCCGATTTCGGCGCGACGTTGGCGAGCGAGAAGCTTCGCGAGATCGAGGGCGTCTCGGTGTCGAAGGAGACGGTCCGGCAGATCCAGATCCGGCTGGGGCTGTGGCGGCCCAGGCGGCGGCGCGTCAAGAAGATCTTCCAGGTTCGCGAGCGCCGGCCGCGCTTTGGCGAACTCATCCAGATCGACGGGAGCCCGCACGATTGGTTCGAGGGCCGGGGCCCGCGCTGCACACTGATCGTGTTCATCGACGACGCCACCGGACGCTTGACGCGTCTGCAATTTGCGCCGGCGGAGACCACCAAGGCCTATCTGCAGGCGCTGGAGGCGCACGTGCTGGCGCACGGCCTGCCGCTGGCCTTCTATTCGGATCGGCACGGCATTTTCCGCGTCAACGCCAAAGAGGCGCAAGGCGGCGACGGTTTCACCGAGTTCGGCCGCGTCGCCGAGCGGCTGCGCATCGAGCTCATTCACGCCACGACCCCGCAAGCCAAGGGCCGGGTGGAGCGCGCCAACCAGACCTTGCAGGATCGGCTGATCAAGGAGATGCGCCTGGCCGGCGTCTCCTGCATCGACGAAGCGCAGGCGTTCGCCGACGGTTTCCTCGAGCGCTGGAACAAGAGGTTCGCGGTCGCCCCGCGTCAGGCCGAGGACGCGCATCGGCCGTGGTCCGGCTCCAAGGCTGATCTGGCGGAGGCTCTGGCGCGCCGTGAAGAGCGCACGCTCTCCAAGGCGCTCACCTTCAGCGCCGGCGCGACCCGCTACGCCGTCAGGACGCAAGGACCGGGAACGGCGCTGCGCGGAGCCAAGGTCACGCTTCTGCACATGCTCGACGGAACCTTGCGCGTCCGCTTCAAAGACCGAGAGCTGGCTTTCACGCCGTTCAAGACCCTGCCTGTCCCGCCTCCGGTCGAGGACGACAAGACCCTCGACGCCCGCCTCGACGCGGTCATCGCCCGAAACGCGCCAAGCGCAACCGCAAGCTCCCGCAAGGGCGTGGATAACGGCTTGGCTCGCTACGGCGCTATGGGGAGCGCGCTTCGCCAAGCCGTTATCCACCCCCACTCAACCCGCCCATCGCTCTCAGCGGGGGGACGTTTCTACTTGGCCAGGCAAGGGGACATTTCTACTTTGCCTTGACACGTCCTCATCTACTCGGCGACGACCCCTTCTAGGGCATGTCTGGACGGCGCCCCTTCGTCAAGGGTTTGGTAGAGGCTTTGCGAACGTATCGGGTGCGGTCATGTCTTCGGCCTGTTGGCGCGGGAAACGAATGTCCCGCTGGCCCTGATGCTGGTCCGCATGGCTCTTCGCCCAATCAGCAAAACGCGCTCGTTATGGCGCCTGCCTTTCGCCGGGCTTCCGAGCCGTTCCGTTGGTTCACATCGCTTCGCCGTCGCCCTCGATGCGGATCGCCTTGCGGCGAAACCTCGTTCCTGCTGAGCTTGCTGATTCAGGCCGCGACCGGACGGTCGTCGTAATGGCCGCCTTTGGTCGCGAGCGCATAGACGATCCGCGCCAGCTTGTTGGCGAGCGCCACCGCGGTCAGCTTGAACTTGTACTGGACTGTCTTGCGCTCGAGCAATCCGCTCGCCCAGCGGCGCAGGGCGTCGTTGTGCCCTTTGCGGGCGGCGAGCGCGGAGCAGGCGCCCACGACCAGAAGCTTGCGCAAGTAGCGGTCGCCCATCTTGGTGATGCGCCCTAGCCGCGGCTTGCCGCCGCTCGAATGCTCTCGCGGGGTCAAGCCAAGGAAGGCGGCGAACTCCCGCCCGCTGGAAAACGCGCCGAAGTTCTGGACCGTGGCGAGAAGCGCAGAGGCGGTGACCGGGCCGACCCCGGGAATGGTCATCAGCCGCCTCGCGGTCTCGTCGGCCTTGGCGGAGGCTTGAAGCTCCTTGTCGATCGTCTCGATGGCTTCGTCGAGCGCGTCGATCTGCCGGACAAGCGGGAGGAGGGCGAGGCGCACGCAGTCGGGAACCACGATCTCGCCGTCGTCGTCGACGCCGTCGCAGGCCAGCCGCTTGAGGGCATAAGCGTTCTGAACCCCCTGCGCGGCGACGACCCCGATCTCCGACAGATGGCCGCGCAGGGCGTTGAGCGCCGCCGTGCGTTGCCCGACCATGAGTTCGCGCGCCCGATGGCGCATCAGCGCCGCCTGGTTCTCCACAGAGCGCACGGGAACGAAGCGCTGGCCCGGACGCCCTGCCGCCTCGCAAATCGCCGCCGCGTCGGCTGCGTCGTTCTTGTTGCGCCGGACATAGGGCTTCACGTGCGCCGGCGCGATGAGCCTCACCGCAAAGCCGAGTTCCAGCAATTGCCGCCCCCAGTAATGCGCAGAGGCGCAGGCCTCCATCGCCACGACGCACCGCGGAAGCGCGTCGAAAAACTTCAAAAGCGTTCGCCGATTGACCGGGCGGGCAATGACGACCGAGCCCGTCGCGTCGACCGCGTGAATGCGGAAGACCCTCTTGGCCACATCAAGCCCAACGCGCGTGACAGACGAGGTATCGATGATAGACTTGCCCACGGACGGCTCCCTTCCAGATGGCGCTTTCAACGACGACCATCTTGGCACGCTTGATGCCGTTCGGGGCGCCGTCCACCCCATCAGCAAAAGGGTCGATTCCGGCCGCAGCCTAATCTGCCACTGCCGTTACTCTTGGAGACTGCACCGTGTTCCTGAGAGATTGATGATCATATCC
>JBEKCN010000781.1:0-3141 GCA_050014855.1 Streptosporangiaceae bacterium
CACGACAAGACCAGGATCCCCATGGGTGCCGTGTGGCGCGCGTGTGACGGAAGGCAACGTCACTGCGACGGGCCTGGCATCATGAGATGCGATGAGCGATTCAAGTTCCCGCCCGGCCGTGTGGTGAGCTGCTGAGGCGGTGCAGCGGCTGATTCCCTGGCAGGCGGACGCCGCCGGTTCTGCGGGAGTCCCGGGGGGATTGCCTTACCGCCATTTGTGCGTAGCCTGGCATCGGGCTGTCCGGATTGGATGGCTGATGTGCACGACCTTGCGAGCGGACCGGGTTCGCGGGCCAGGACGCCAGGGGGATCTGGTCGTACGGAAGCTGGCATGTTCTGCGCACCGCACGCAGTGCACCACCTCGCGGAGAGGGTGGAGAGGATGCTGATGAGCGCATCGGCCGCTCGACTGGTCGAACAGGTGGTGGACAACGCCCGCTATCCCCTGCGGGATCCGTCCGGCACCGGCTGGCGGGATGTCGTCTCTCGTGTCCGGCAGGACCTGGATACCGTTGGCTGCAGCGTGCTGCCCGACTTCGTGCGGCCCGCCCTGCGCGAGGCGCTGCGGCGGGAGTGCGAGGAGATCGCACCTCGGGCGTACTACGACGTCGAGACGGTCAACGCGTACAACACCGACGCGGACCCGTCTCTGCCGGACGGTCATCCGGCCCGGATGACGATAGAGCGCGGCAACGCGTTCGTTGCGCGCGACTGCATCCCCGATGAGCTCATCATCCACCGGCTCTACACCAGCCCGCTGTTCCAGCTCTTCGTCGCCAGGTGCTTTGCGCTGCCCCAGGTCCACGAGCTGGCGGACCCCTTGTCCGGGCTGTGCTTGAACGTCATCGCTCCGGGACGGGCGCATCCGTGGCATTTTGACACGAACGAGTTCACGGTCAGCATGGTCACCCAGGAGCCGGAGGCGGGTGGCGTGTTCGAATACTGCCCGAATATCCGGTCGGCGCGAGCGGAGAACTTCGAGGATGTCCGCGCCGTGCTGGCCGGACGCGGTGAGCACCTGATTCGCCGCCTCGCGTTGCGTCCGGGCTATCTCCAGCTGTTCACGGGCCGCTACTCCTTGCACCGCGTGACCTCTGTGGACGGGACGGCGCGTCACTCGGCGATCTTCGCCTATAGCCAGCGTCCCGGCGTGATCGGCACCGTCGCGCGGACGCGGCAGCTCTTCGGCCGCGTCGCGGCCGCGCACCTGGCCGCCGAGGGCCGCGCGGTGCGGGTCGACCAGCTGATGGACTAGGGCGCCGCCCCGCCCGTTCCCCGTTCCGGACACCGAGATCAAGGAGGATCGTGCGCAGCAGCCAGGAACTATCTCCGCTGACCTTCGGCAACGAGGATCGTCTGCCACGCGTGCCGCTGCCCACCTTGGAGGAGAGCTGCGACAGGTTCCTCGAGTGGTGCGGGCCTGTGTTGACCGCCGACGAACGGGCGGCGACCGAGACCGCGGTGGCATCATTCCTGCGCCCCGGCGGTCCCGCTCGACAGCTCCACGCCGCGCTCGAGCAATACGACGCCGCCGATGGCGTGCACAGCTGGCTCGACACGTTCTGGCCGTACCGGTACCTGGGCCGCCGCGACCGCATCGCGCTCAACGCGAACTTCTTCTTCCTCTTCGAGGACTCCGATCAGGGACAGGTGGAGCGGGCGGCGGGGCTCGTCGGCGCGGCTATCGGCTATAAGCTCCTGCTCGACGAGCAGCTCATCCCGCCGGCCATCCAGCGAGGAGAGCCCCTGTCCATGGAGCAGAACAAGTACGTGTTCTCGGCCACCCGGATCCCGGGACCGGTGCAGGACAGCGTCCGCACGCCCTACAGCGAGGACTGGCCGGGCCCGTCCCGGGAGCGCCACATCGTGGTCTTCGTCCGCGGCAACATGTTCCGCCTGGACGTGATCGGCCCGAACGGCCGTCCGCACGCCCTAGACGAGATCGCGGCCGGGCTGCGTGCGGTGATGGAGGCCGGTGCGGCCCCGGCCGCGCCGGGCACGGCGGTCGGGCACCTCACCACGAAGGCGCGGGCGGAGTGGGCGGCGAGCCGGCAGGCGCTGCTCGACTGCGATCCCGGCAACGCGGGCAAGCTCGACGTGGTGGAGACCGCGCTGTTCTGCCTTTGCCTCGAGGACGCAACCCCCGAGGGCCCCCGGGAGGCGTCCGATCTGCTGCTGCACGGCGACAGCGGCAACCGGTGGTTCGACAAGGCCCTGTCGCTGATCGTCTTCGGGGACGGGACGGCGGGCCTCAACGGCGAGCACTGCAAGCTGGACGGCACCACCATCGTGAGCTTCATCGACGCGGCCCTGGGCTCCTCGGCGGAGGAGCACTCGCGCCGGTCGGTGGCCGAGTCGCAGGGGACCCCGACCTGCGCACCCCTCGATTTCGTGCTCGACGCCGGCCTGCGGGCCGATGTGCAGGCCGCCGCCGCCGCGTTCGCCGCGTACGCGGCCGACACCGCGTCCTGCATCCTGTCGATCGAGCGCTTCAGCAGCGAACGGGCCAGGCAGCTGCGGATGTCGCCGGACGCGTTCGCGCAGATGGCCTTCCAGCTCGCCCACCAGCGCGCCAAGGGCCATGTGGGGGCCACGTACGAGTCGATCGCCACCCGGCACTACCGGCACGGGCGCACGGAGGCGATGCGCGTCGTCACGCCTGAGGTGGTGCGGTTCGTGACCGCGATGGACGACGCGCAAGCGGACGAGCGGACCCGCAGGGCGGCGTTCCGGGCGGCCGCCGAGAAGCACGTGGAACGCACGCGGGAGTGCCAGATGGGGCACGCGCCCGAGCAGCACCTGTGGGAGCTGCAGCTGATCCAGAAGCGCCGCGGCGCGGAACTCGGCGTGACCGAGCCGCTGGCCCTGTACGAGACGCCGGGCTGGCTGAAGATGCGGGACGATTACCTGAGCACCAGCGCCGCACCGTCCACCCACATCCGGTACTGGGGTTTCGGGTCGACCAGCCGGAAGTGCATCGGCGTCGGCTACGTGTTGCTCCCCGATCGCTTCGACCTCTACCTGAGCACGCCGCGAGCGGTGAGCGAGCAGATGTCCGTATTCGCCGGGAAGCTCCCGGAGGCGGTCCGCGAACTGGAGGATCTGCTCACCGCCGAAGACAGTGGATGATCGAAGCTCAGCG
>JBEKCN010000782.1:0-3140 GCA_050014855.1 Streptosporangiaceae bacterium
AATGAACACCGTGATCAGGATCCAGAACCAGATTACTACCAGGAAGTAACCAGTCACGGGTGCCCGGTTAGTTGATCATGCTGGGTGTGGTGGCATCCAGGTGTTTCCGGTGAGGGCGTCGCGGATGGCGGCGAGTGGGTGGCGGCCGTGGCTGCGGGCGGTGGTGAGGTAGGAGCGGATGCGGCAGTGGCGCTGCAGGGTTGAAAGGGTGCGCCAGCAGCCGCTGATTTTCGCGGCCAGCTTGTAGCCGCGGACGGCGTTTTCCGATCCGTTGTTCGTGGCGGGGACGTCGAAGCGGGTGGCGAATAGCCAGACCTGGGCGGCCTTGCGTTTCAGTCGCCGGGCCAGGATCAGCCCGGGGTGGTTTCCCTTGTGCCAGCGGCGGGACAGGTTGACGGAGATCCCGCAGGCGACGGCCTGGTCGTAGCTGCGGCGCAGCCCGGCCAGCAGGGTGGGGTCCAGGCTGGCCTGGCAGGCACCCCGGGCAGCCCTGACCGCGGCCGATGCCGCGCGCAGCGCGTCGCCGGCCTGCCGGGTCCAGACCTGCGATACTGGGTCGGTCGCGTAGGCATCGTCGAGGTATCTGTAGAGGTGGGCCAGGCACTGCTGGACTCCGGTGAGCCCGGCGTCGTAGCTGAGGTAGCCGCCGTAATCGTCGCGGACCAGGGCCCCGCGGTAGCCGTCCAGGATCCCGAACCCGGTGATCGCCAGCTTCGTGCGATTGCCCGCCGCGCCGTACCAGATCAGGTCCGCCCCGCCGCCGGTATAGGCCAGCATGGTCCGCACGGTGTAGACGTGCGGATTGCCGCAGCCTTCCGCGCTGGTGGCCGCAGTGGTGAGCGGGGCGGGAGTCTCGTCGGTGCCGAGCACATCCGCCGCCCTCAGGGCGTCCTTGAGCGCGCCCTCGAACCCGGCAGCGATTAACGCCGCGTCGAGGCGGACCAGGCAGCGGGAGACAAACCCCGTGGAGACCGGCGCCTTGAACAGGGCGCCCATCAAGTCCGCGGCCCGCTCGACCCCGATCACGTCCGTGCTCGCCAGCAGCGTTGCCGCATCGGTCACGTTCGGCCCGTAGCACACCGGGCCGCCGGTCACTCCCGGCGGCGGCGCGGCGGTCGTGACCTGCCCGCACCCGCAGGTGCGGCGCATCATCTGATATTCGGTCACCGTCAGCGCGGCCGGCGGGATATCGGCCACCTGCACGCTGGACGCGACCCGGCCCGGAGCGCCGGCCAGGTCCGCGCCGCACCCGCCGCACGTGCCCGGCTCGACTGCCAGGGTCTCATCCGGCCGGGCGGTCCACGCCAGGCTCGCACCCGGATGGCCTTTCTGCCCGCCCTGCGGCCGGCCCGGCCGCGCCCGCCGCGCCTCCCGCCGGCCGGCCTTCGCCTTCACCTTCGCCGCCGGGCCGTCCTGGCTCGGGGGCTGGGAGGAATTCGAGGAGTCCCGGCCCGCCTGCCGGCGCAGCGCCGCCACCTCGGCCCGCAGCGACTCGATCAGCGCGGCCTGCTCCGCCACCACCGCCAGCAACTGCGCGACCCGCGCCGTCAGCTCCGCGTTCTGGGCAGCCAGTTCCTCATACGACGGCTGCTCCAGGTCCGGCATCCCTGAACCCAACCATGATCACAAAGCGGGCACCAGCACCGACACGCCCACAGATCAACAGGGGGCGTGACTGGTTACGGCAGCCCATCCAGGCCGGGCACGTACATCCCATCGTAATCGACAAGATGCAGTTGGCCATCGTCAGTGACCAGCAGGTTCCCGGCCTGCAGGTCTCCATGAGCCAGGCCTGAGTTCGACAGGTCATGGACCATCTCGTCGAAGCAGTGCGCGAGTTTCGTAATTGCCGCAGGTCTATTAGTGTGCTGGCTGATCCAGTGAGTGAGCGTGCACCCATTTACCCAGTTCATGTGCAGAATCGGATACTGGGAAGCCTCTACCCGAATTCCTTGTGGGATATACTGAAAATCCGTCGCCCACCACGGTTCCAGAGTGCTCAGCCGGGCGCTGATACGCTCATAGCGCTGCATTTGATGCGGTACTCGCCGGGTGAAGCATTTCACCGCGTATTTGTGTCCAGAAGCTGACGTCATCGGGAAGACGGCACCAAAGTTACCGGAAATCATCTTGGGCAGCCCCAACGCCATCCGCTCAAACGAGGCCGACCTCAGGTCCGAATTTGAAAAGCACCGATCCGGATGTTGCACCGCTTCCTGGTACTGGAATCCGCTGGGGAACGACTGTAGCTTAGCCATACCGGCGGCTCACCAGACATCCATGTGCCCGAGGGTCACGTCGTCATTGTGCAGTCCGTTCGCTTGCGCTTCCACCCACACCGGGAAGTCGGTCTTGACCTCAACCACGCCGCCGGCACCGTCGGGCTTCAGCCTGACGCGCTGATCAACACGCAGTGGATACTCGGCTACCTGGCTGATGGGGATCAGGTCGTGACCCTGCAGTGCGCCGGTTAAGGCACTCTGCACTGACCGGCCGCCATAGCCGAGAACCGAGACGTGGAAATAGTCGCGTACGCCTTCTTCCTTGGCGCACCGGATGGCAACCTCTGTGAGCAGGCGATTCAGGGAGTCCGCGACAACATCAGACTTGCGGAGACAGGGGGCTTCGCCGATGGTGTCGACCATTGAAGCCGACTGATCAACCAGGAAGAGAAAACAAGATGGGTTGGTGCGGCTGATCTCGGCTGTGTACGGCACGGGAGCCCCCCTTGGTTCGCTGGTCCGCACGTTGCTCGTGGTCAGCGCGATACAGAAGTGAAGCGCGCTAATCTGAGCTAAGAAATATCTTCTCAGAGAGCGTGACACTACGGTAGCTGACGCGACATATCGTGCTGCCGGAGTGTAGGACGTTGAGCCAGCCCGAGGTGTTCACGCGTGACTCCTGATTGATCTTGAAATCTTCGCTACCGGCCCAACAAACGGTCCGGCATAGTGAGCGCCGTCGCATGCAGAGCTGGAGGAGGATCATGTTCCTCGATGACGAGGACCCGCGCTGATCGCGAGCAGGCGCGGCGACCGGTAAGGTCCGGCCCGGTGATTACGTGCGTATCTGAACGGGAGATGCTGCCCGGTCAATTACCGGGTGTGAAGTCGATCCGGTCGGCCGACTCGCCCCGGCCG
>JBEKCN010000783.1:0-3139 GCA_050014855.1 Streptosporangiaceae bacterium
TTCAGCTCCGCGACCTACACCGCGATCGTCGGCGAGCACGGCACGATGATGATGATGATGATGAGCTCGATCATCCTCGGGCCGCTGGGCAACTACCTGGTGCCGCTGATGATCGGGTCCAAGCGGATGGCCTTCCCGCGGATCGAGGCGCTGTCCTTCTGGCTGACCCCCGCCGCCTACATCGTGCTGCTGTCCGGCCTGATGTTCGGCGGGTTCCCGTTCGGCTGGACCGGGTACGCCCCGCTGTCGGTCCAGGCCACACAGGGGGCGGACGCCTACGCGGTCGCGTTCGGGCTCATGGGACTGTCGCTCATCCTGCTCGGGTTCAACCTGATCGTCACGATCATCTGCTACCGGGCCCCGGGGATGCGCTGGAGCCGGATCCCAATCTTCGTCTGGGCCATCATGACCACCTCGTTCCTGATGGTGCTCGCCGCGCCGGTCCTCGTGGGCGCCATGTACATGCTGATCACTGACCGGACGGTGCAGACCGCGTTCTTCACCGACAGCCTTGGCGGCAGCAGCTACCTGTGGCAGAACCTGTTCTGGTTCTTCGGCCATCCCGAGGTGTACATCCTGGCCCTGCCCGGCTTCGGGATCGTGTGCGAGATCCTCCCGGTGTTCTGCCGCAAGCCGCTGTTCGGCTACCGCGTCGCGGCGGCGGGGATGGTCGGCGTGACGCTGCTGAGCTTCTTCGTCTGGCAGCATCACCTGTTCGACAGCGGCATCAACCCGGACATGCGGCCGGTCTTCATGCTGACCACGGAGCTGATCTCGATCCCGACCGGGTTCATCTTCCTGGTGGGCCTGGGCACCTTCTGGAAGGCAAAGATCCGGTTCACCGTGCCGATGCTGTTCGCGCTGGGGTTCTACTTCAACTTCCTGATCGGCGGGATCTCCGGTGTGTTCCTGTCCGACGTGCCCGCCGACACCACCGAGCACGGCACGTTCTTCGTGATGGCGCACTTCCACTACACGATCATGGGCGGCCTGATCTTCGCGTTCATGGGCGGCCTGTACTACTGGCTGCCGAAGATCATGGGCATCCGGCTCAACCAGACCCTGGGCAAGATCCAATTCTGGACGATGTTCGTCTTCTTCAACTCGACGTTCCTGCCGCTGTTCGCGGTGGGGATGGCCGGGCAGCCGCGCCGGGTCTACACCTACGCCCGGAGCCTGGAGACGCTGAACGACTGGGTCTCGATCTCCTCCTTTCTGCTCGGCGTCTCGATCCTGATCTTCCTGGCCAACTTCGTCTACTCGACCGTGATCACCCGGGTGCGGGAGGAAGGCAACCCGTGGCGGTCCCGCGGCCTGGAATGGCAGGTTGCCTCGCCGCCGCCGCCCGGCAACTTCGCCCGGGTCCCCGTCGTTCTGTCTGGGCCGTATGAGTACGGCGTGCCGGACGCACCGCCGGTGGCGGACCTGGATCCGCCCCTGGGCGTGCTCAGTAACGCCGACGCGAGCGTGGTCGCCGAAGGGGCGGAGGCATAGCGATGTCCGATACGGCAACCCCTCCGCCCGTCCCGCAGGGCCTGACCCGGGAATCCGAGGAGGCCGGCTTCTATCACGAGGCGGCGCTGAACGCGACGTGGACCGGGGTCCGGTTGGCCGTGGGCGGCCTGTCGTTCGCGTTCGGCTGCTTCGCGTTCGCCTACTTCTACCTGCGGGCCCTGAACTCGCACGGCATGTGGCATCCGGCCGGGTTCAAGGGCCCGCAGCCCTGGGCCGGAGCGCTGATCATGGCGCTGGTGGTGGTCAGCGCGGTGCTCCAGGACGTCGGGCTGAACCGCATCAAGGCCGGTAACAAGACCGTCTGGCTGGGTAGCGCGGTGGTGGCGCTGGTGCTCGGGCTGGCCGCGATCGGGCTGCAGGTGTGGGAACTGCTGAACCTGCCCTTCTTCCCGGGCAGCGCCGGTTTCGCGAGCGTCTTCGTGGGCACCACGCCGGTCTTCATCATCATGGTGCTGGCCGCGATGATCTGGCTGGAGACGCTGATCATGCGGGGAAGGGTGATCCCGGGGATTTCCTTCGTGGAGCAGCCGCCGACCTACGCCGAGGCGTTCGCCGTGCAGCGCTTCCAGTCCGCCCTGAGCGCGTTCACGGTGTTCTGGAACTACCTGGCTGTGATCGCCATCGTGTTCTGGGTGCTGTTCTACCTGACGGCCTGACCGGGCCGGGCCGGCTACCCGCGGGCCTGGCGACCCATGCTCTGGGAATCAAGAGGAGGCTGGCGTGACCGGAACGGTTCTCGCCTCGGTGCCTGTCAACAGTGAGGCGGGGTCCTACCTGACGTTCGCGTTCCCCATCCTCCTGTTCTGCTTCATCGCCACGTTCCTGTACGTCAGGCTGTTCGGTCGGCCGCACCCCCGGGTCCCGGCCCGCCGCGTCGCTGCCGTCGCCCACACTGGGCCGCCCAGCCCGGAGGCGGCCCACGCGGCGGCGGTGGCGGGCGGCCTGCCGCTCGCCGAAGGCGGCGGGTCCGCGGAGTCCGGCACCGAGGCCGCCGGTGCGGTATCGGCCGCGCTGGCGCAGGCCGCGCCGGACGCGCCGCCTGGCGAGGGTACGGCCGCGGCCCAGGACACGGCCCCGGCCCGGGACACAGCCCCGGCCCGGGACACAGCCCCGGCCCGGGACACAGCCTCGGCCCAAGATATGGAGCCGGCCGAGGACACGGCGGGCACCGATGGCACCGATGGCACCGTACCTACCGACAGCTCGGGGGCCAGCGAATGACACACGCTGCGGGCCTGCTGCCCGGAACTAGCCCCGGGAGCGGCCCGGTGCGGGTATCCGCGGCCGACGGTGGCCGGCGGTCGGCGGCCCTGGTGGCCAGGTCGCTGTTCGCCCTGACCAAGCCCCGGATCATCGAGTTGCTTCTGGTGACGACGCTGCCGACGATGCTGCTGGCCCAGCGCGGCGTGCCGCCAGCCTGGCTCATGGCGGCGACGCTGGCCGGCGGCGCCCTGGCCGCGGGCAGCGCGAACACGCTGAATTGCTTCATCGACCGGGACATCGACGCGTTGATGCGGCGCACGTCGCGGCGCCCGCTGGCGGCCACCGGAGCGAAGGCCGTGATCAAGCCCGGCGAGGCGCTGGTGTCGGGCATCGTGCTGGGGGCCGCTTCCACCGTGCTGCT
>JBEKCN010000784.1:0-3135 GCA_050014855.1 Streptosporangiaceae bacterium
GGGTGAGAAGCTCAGGTCCAGGCTGGGCCGCACCCCGGCGGTCAGCGCGGCCGCGTTGGCGCCGCCCCCCGCCTTGCCCGCGGCCCCATCGCCACCGGATCCGCTCTGGCCGGCCAGCAGGATGGCGCCGTTGGTCGCGATGTCCGGCGGCGTCTCCAGCGCCCAGCGGCTGCTGCCCGCGGGCAGCCGGAACAGCTGCCAGAATTCGTTCGGCCCGGTGACAGCGCCCATGGGCACGGTGGCCCAGGTCGCGTTGGCGATGGGCACAGCGGACATAGCCGACGGCGCGACCGCCGCCGGCGCGCTGGGCGCCGCTTCCGCCGGGTGGGACACGCTGCTACCGCACGCCGCGAGCCCAGCGCCGGCGGCCAGCACCGCCCCCGCCGCCAGCACCCCGGCCCGGGCGCGCCGTCGCGCCGTGGCCGAGGTGCCTGCCGCCGGGCGCCACAGCCTGGCCTTGGGCTGCCTGGCCTTAGGCTGCCTGGTTATCGGCTGTGCGGTGCTGGTCACGAGCTGTGCAGGGTCTGGGTCGCTGCGTCGGCCAGTTCGGTTGCGAAGGACGATTCCGTGGCTGCCGTGCCGGGGCCGGGGTCGAAGTCCAGTTCCTCCCGCAGCTCGCCGTGGGCGTCGATGACGAAGGCGATGTCGTTGTGCCCGATCATCGCCCCCGCGGGCAGGGTTTCCGCGGGCACGCCGTACGCGTGGTACACCTGCCGCAGCCGGGACGGGCTGCTGGTCAGGTACCTCCAGTCCGCGATGCCGCCCAGGTTTTCCTGCCGGTCAAAGGCCCGGACGTAGTCGATCTGGCTGTACAGCGGGTTCACGTCGATGGCGATCAGTTTCACGTGCGGATCACTGGGCCCCAGCAGCTGCCCGGCCTGCCGGAATTCCTGCGCGATGAGCGGGCAGTCGGACACGCACACCGGGTCCAGGAACGTCAGCAGCACCACCTGGCCGCGCAGGCTGGACAGCGTCACCGGCTTGCCGTCCTGGTCCATCAGCGTGAAGTCGGGGGCGGGAATGTTGATCGGGGACGCCGGGCCGTCGATCGACTCGGCCAGGATGGTGCTGGCCGCCGGAGTGGCCTGCGCGGCCGCCATCGGGACGGCGCCCAGCACGATCACGCCGAACGCGCCGAGCGAGATCATCGTGCCGAACGTGGCGGCGGTGACCCACCGGTGCAGCGCGGCGGGCCGGAGCCGCTCCCGCCAGCCGGTGCCCGCCCCACCCGGTTCCGCTGTATCCCGTCCCGCCATGTCCGGTCCGGCCGTGTCTGGTCCCGCCGAATCCGGTCCCGCAGCGGGCCCGCTGGCCGCTCCTGCGGCAACCGCGGCGCTAGCTGTCCCGGCCGTCCCGGCCACGGCCACGGCCGCGGCCGCTGGCTCCGCCGCCCGGGTCAGCGCCAGCCAGCCGCCGACCGCCAGCAGGGCCATCGGGATCATGCTGTTCGGATCGGTGCCCAGCCCGCCGAGGAACCCGAAGTCCTCCACCAGTACCCAGTCGGCCAGGCAGAGCAGGACGAACGCGGCCAGCGCGGGCCGGATCACCTCACGCCGCCCGGTCAGGAAGGCCACGCCGATCGCGGCCAGCGCGATCACCGCGACGAGGTTGACCGCGAAGCCGTTACCGCGGACAACCGATTCGAATCCGGACACCAGGTCGTACAGGAACCGCGGCTGCGAGGCCTGCGTCATCGACTGGATCATGCTGGTCAGCGTGCCGGGCTGGCCGTTCTGGCGGCCCTGCCAGAAACCCCGCCCCGGCCAGGCCTGCAGCACGGCCATTCCCGTCAGGAACAGCCCGAAGCCGGCCAGCACGGCGCGGCCCAGCCGCGGCGTTCGCCAGCTCCGATCCGGCAGGGCCAGCAACCCGCCCGCGACGACGTAGACCAGCACTGCCCCGGGGGCGCCGAACAGCCAGGTCAGCCCGGGAGCGAGAATCCCGCCGAACGCCTCACCGAAGACCCAGACGATCAGGCCCCAGGCCACGCTGGCCAGCCCGGCCAGCCGGCCTGAGATGCCGCGTGGCGCGGCGAGCAGCCACAGCCCGATGCCCACCTGGATCCACACCGCCGCGGCGCCGGCCTGGATCGGGTGGTAGGACCAGGCGGTCCCGGCCCAGTTGATCAGGTGCTGGACCCAGAGCGGGGAACCGGCCGCGGCGGGCTCGATGACCTGGGACGGCAGGCCTGCGGCCATGCCCGGCTGGGCCTGGAGCAGCCCGTCGAGCAGCCACAGCAGGCCGAAACCGATCCGCAGCACCCGGTGCCCGGCCGGCTCGGCCGGCCGCCGGGCCTCCCCTTGCGCGCCCGCGGCCCCGGCGTCGCGCCGTTCCCGGACGCTGACCCAGACCACGGAGAGCACGGCGAAGATCGCCAGCGCGATGATGGCCTGGTGCAGCAGGGCCGATCGGAACGCGGCCACCACCGTCGGATCATCGACGTTGAGGCCGCTATTCATCCCGGGCATGCCCTCTGTCAACCTCCACGACTCACGGAGCCGATCCGCCCCGGCACCCGCTACGGGCTTCTGGTGGGCCAGCCTACAACTACGAGCAGTAGTAAGCTGATCAGCCGTCACCAGTGACATAACGGACGCGTGGCCATCTGCGTTCATCCTAGGGAGGCGACGAAGTAGTGCGCCGAACCAGGCGAGTGCGGGCCGCCGCCGGGCCGCGCCCGGGCCGGGCCGCCTGCGGTGCCGTGGCCGGGACGTGCGCGGCCGTGCTGCTGGCGGCCTGCGGCAGCTCGGCCGGAGCCGGAGCGCAGTCCGCCGGGAAGCCGCCCGGCCATGGCCCGACAGTGAAGATCATGGCCCGCTCGCTGCCGGCCGTCGGCACGGTCCTGGTGACCAGCCGAGGCTATGCGCTGTACATGTTCGGCCCGGACAACCATCGGTCGGTGACCTGCACCGGGGTATGCGCGGGCACCTGGCCGCCGGTCAAACTGCCGGCCGGCGGCTCGCTGGCCGCCGGTCCCGGCGTCTCCGCGTCCCTGCTCGGCAGTGACCCCGATCCGGACGGAGGCCGCGTGGTCACCTACGACGGCTGGCCGCTCTACACCTACACCGGCGACATCGACCCCGGGCAGGCCACCGGCCAGGACATCGACCTCAACGGCTGCGACTGGTACGTGCT
>JBEKCN010000785.1:0-3134 GCA_050014855.1 Streptosporangiaceae bacterium
CCCTGGATCCAGTCACACCCGCTTGCCGTGCCCCTCGCCCGCTGGGTCGGCAAGGGTTCAGCCAGCCGGAACGGCCTGGGCGGTGACCACGGCCAGGTGCTTGAGGTGGCGGTGGGCTTCGAGGAACAGCAGCCCGCACTTGTCCTCGGTGAAGTAGACCTCGATGTCGCCGACGGTCACCTGCCGGGGTTGGACGCCGTAGTTTCTGATATCGCGCATGAGGCGGGCGAACTGGCTCAGTGCGTCCGCTTCCCACCTGCGGTTGCCGGGCAGTACGTCCCGCAGCGCGGCGGCGACCGCACCCTGGAGCTGGGCGGTGCGGTCCCCGTCGACGAGCGGGTCAACCTGAGGTGCCGTAGACCGCATGCGCTGCCCGGCGGCGTACCAGGCGCCCTCGACGGCGGCACCGAGCAGGCTGGATGCCGCCAGGAACACGCCGCGCCGGTAGGACTCGATCGCCTCGCGGAGGCTGCGCTCGGTCCGCGGGTCAAGCCCGAGGGTGGCGAGGTCGGCGATGAAGATGTCCGGTTCCACGCCCCACAGGCCCTGCTGCCGCAGGCGGTGCGGCAGCTGGACGACATCTGAGATCACCGCAGGCCGGTGCAGTCGCAGGCGCTGCCCGGCAGCGTACCCCGGCAGTTGGAAGGAAAGCATGATCTCGCTGCTCCCGGCGAGAGGCCCTGCCCCTGCGGCGATTAGCATCCCGTCCGCGGTCAGTTCCGCCAGTGCCTCGCGTGCGGTGAGATCGCCGCGGATCGCGGCGGTGACTGGGTGGTCAGCGGTGACCACGGCCTTCACCGAGTCACGGCCGGGCAGGTCTATCTGCGGGTGACCCAGTGGCCCCGCGCCCAGCAGGGCGGCGACGCTGGCGATCAGCGTGCTGGAGGCGCACGGCTGGCCGTGACCGAGCTGGCCGAGCAGGTGCCGCTTGGCGCGCACGATGTCGATGCGGTCAGGCTGAGCATGCTCAAGCACAGCCTGGGCGAGTTCGGGAAATGACTCTGACACCCTCCATATAGTGCCCGCGCGCCGGGCACCACGGCGGAGGGCTTGCCGCATTGGCGTGATGCGGCCCGTCCGGCCCGTGACGCCGCCATGTCGGCACGACAGCGGCCGGCCTGGGGTTTCGGTATTCCCCCGGCGCCCGGCCCGTGGGCGGCCTGTCCGCGCCGCTATCCGCACGGTCAGCTATCGCGGCGGTTGGGATACTGGCAGGTCAGCGCAATAATTTACCTCCGATGTACCTGCAGCAGAGAGGACAGCGGCTAGGTTCACGGTGCCTTCTCGGCGTGCGTCCGAACCACGCTTGAAAACGGACGCGGGCCGAACGGAAACCGTCATTCCCCTCGGACAGCCGCTGCTGAATCCGTGCTGATACCACGGGGTCATGCAGGCCGCTGACCTGCGGGAACTGCCCGTAGTCCACTATCTTCACAATTTTTGAGGGGACGTCCGAGATCCAGCGGATGCTGATCGGGCGGGCGGTCACGGGGCTGGACGTTCGGTAGCTCTGACCTGCGGATATACCTATCGTTGACCTGGGGAGGAGGGCCGTTCCACTGGTGAGTGGGGCGGGCCCTTCTCGTGTCCGGTTTACCCGAATCGTGCCGGTTGTTTCCTGTCGTTTCCGGACCGCGTGCTGAATCCGTGCTGATACCTGGGCTGTATGGTCTATACCAATCGCGAAACAGGTCTAGACCAATTGGTATAGTTCCGGCCGGGTGGTGGCGTCCTACGGGTACCGGCGTCCCATGCCGATGGGCGGGCCAGCTGCGGTCGGCTTGACGCGGCGGGGTGCGGGAGCTTCGCGCAACAGTACGCAATGTCGCGACATGATCGCAGAAGGTCAGAATGTCGGTGAGTGGCCTTACCATCACAGTCACGGGCTGATCGTTAAGGAGCGACATGGAGCCGGTAGCTGATGCGGAGGGCGACGGCTCGGCTGGGGCGAACTCCCGGGCCGTGCTTGGGGTTCTTCCCGGAGGGCGGCCCGGTGGCCTGAGCGTGTATGAGGCGTCATTTCCGACGCGTGTGGCTGCGTTCCTGCGCTACAGCCCGGTCATCGAGGCCGCGCAGGCCGCGCGGCGACGCGGCTGGGCTGACGGCGCCTACGACATCGTAACGCTCGCGCTCACGGCTATCGACCTCGTGGTGTCCCGGCAGGGCTTCGAGGAGGAGGCGACCCGCGCCGACGTCGTGTCCGAGCTCACCGGGCTCGCGGCCCTGGCCGCTCCGGACCGGACGTCCGAGGAGCACGCGGACGTGGCGCGGTTCGTGATCGACTTCCTACTGAACCGGCAGGCGCACCACGCGAAGTTCCAGTACCTCACCAGCGACTACTCCAGCGCGGAGCGCCAGCACCAGCGCCGGGAGGTACCGTTTTCGCTGTTCGAGGAGCGCGACGACGCAGCACGGGACGAGAACGTACTGCGCGCTACCGCCGACGCGATCAACGCGCTGATCGGCGGGCTGAACTTCGACGTGGAGGACGAGCAGGTCGCCACCGAGCTCGTGCTGGAACGCCAGTTGCAGCGCAACGCCTTCGACGCCGCGGTCGCCTCCGCCGAGCGAGCCCGGCTGCTGTCGCTCAGTCTCTCCGATGAACTGGACCGCCTGATCAAGCAGACCCGGCGGGACCTGAGGATGGTCGAGGGCGAGTGGGACTCGGAGGTTCCCGGGCGGCTGGACGGCGCACGGGACCATATCCGGGAGCGGATGCGGGCCGAGCGCGCCCTGCTCGGCAAGGTGCAGGACGCCATCGCGAGCGGCGACCCGCGGCTCCTGGCTGCCGCCCGGCGGATCGCGGACCTGCTCACGGAGTGCCAGCGTCGGCACGAGGACCTCCACCGGCGGGTCATCGACGCCCGGGGCGTGTTCTTGGAAGAGCAGGAACGGCAGTCGTTCCGGCCTCCCGCGTCGATCACCCTGCCGGACCCGCATCGGCAGGTTCTCCTGCCGGCCCTGGAACTAGGGCAGGAGCACGCCATCGAGCTGGCCGGGCAGTTCGTGACCGACATGTGGGGGCCGGTCGCCCCGCGCTTGCCGCGCCTCTACCGGCTGATCAACGACCTGTGGCAGCAAAAGGACAAGACCACCCCCGAGGGCCGGGGCGAGGAGGAACCCGAGCTAAGCGA
>JBEKCN010000786.1:0-3122 GCA_050014855.1 Streptosporangiaceae bacterium
CACGGTTGTCGCAGGGTCAGCGCTCGCTGTCCAGGGCGGCCATCTGGCCAGCGTCGTAGCGGTCGCCGGCGACCCCCGCCGGCGGAACCGCCGCCTCGATCGCCGCCACCTCCTCCGGGGTCAGCGTGATGTCCAGCGCGCCGAGCGCCTCGCGCAGCCGGTCCCGGCGCTTGGTACCGATCAGCGGGATGATGTCCGGCCCTTTCGAGAGGACCCAGGCGAACGCGAGCTGGGCCGTCGTGACGCCCCGCCCGCGGGCGATCCGCTCCAGCGCATCCAGCAGCTCCATGTTGCGCTCGAGGTTGCCCTCGCGGAACCGGGGCATCCGCCCCCGGATGTCGCCCGGCCCGGACTGGCGGGCGGTGTCCCGGTTCAGCAGGCCACGGGACAGCACCCCGTAGGCGGTCACGCTGATGCCGAGCTCGCGGACTGCTGGCCGGATCTCCCGCTCGATCCCGCGGCTCATCAGCGAATACTCAATCTGAAGCTCCTGGATCCGCACCGTGGCGGCCGCGCGGCGGATCGTTTCCGTGCCCATCTCGGACAGCCCGATGTAGCGCACGTAGCCGGCCTGGACCATCTCCGCGATGGCGCCGACGGTCTCCTCGATCGGGACCCGGGGGTCCAGGCGGGCCGGCTGGTACAGGTCGATGTAGTCGGTGCCAAGCCGCTGCAGCGAATAGGCCAGCGAGGTCTTGACCATCACCGGGCTCGTGTCATGCCCGATGAAGGCGCCCGACGGGTCGCGCTGGCCGCCGAACTTCACCTGGATGAAGACGCGATCGCGGGGAATCCCGCGCAGCGCCTCACGCAGCAGCAGCTCGTTGTGGCCCATGCCGTAGAAGTCGCCGGTGTCCAGCAGGTTGATCCCCGCGTCGAGCGCGGCGCGGATCGTCTCGATGCTCTCCTTCTCGTCCGCAGGCCCGTAGCTGCCGGACATGCCCATCAGGCCGAGACCCAGCTGGGACACCTCGGGTCCGCCCCGGCCGAGCGTGGTGGTCCGCATGGCGCTCCTTCGTTTCCTGGCGGTCAACTAGCCAGCAGACTACGGCGAGGCGCAGGCTTGTACTCGGCCAGGCGCCACCTCAGCGGGCGCCACGGGGGACGGATTGCGCGTAACGGGCGGCGGAAAAAGTTACCGCGGGCGCTGCCGGCCGCGACGATCAGCGCGGCGACGGTGCCGACCCCCCCGCACGCCACCACCACGGTCTCGGGGGCGAAATGGCCGGCGGCGGCGCCCGCCAGCACCATGACCACGCCCTGCCCCAGGCTCATGCCGCCCTGGGCCAGGCCGAACGCCTGGCTGCGGTGGTCCGGTGGCGCCGCCGTGACGAAGGCCGCGTTCGCGGCGAGCTGGAAACAGGCGAGCACACCCGACAGGGCCAGAATGGCCAGTGCAGCAGGCAGCCAGGGGCGCAGCGCGAACAGCACCAGCACGCCGCAGGACGCTATCGCCAGCGGCGCGGTCCAGCGCAGCCGCCGCTCCGGGCTGACCAGGCGGCTGAACGCGACCGAGCCGGCCATGGCCCCGAACGCCCCGGCCGCGAGGACCAGGCCGAGCGCGACCGACCCGCCGCCCAGCGAACTGGCCAGCGGCGCCGCGATCCCCTCCGGCGCGTTGTAGAACGCGGCCAGCCAGCCGAACAGCATGGGGATGCGGAGGGCCGGCGTGGCGAAGACCAGCCGCGCTCCGGCCAGCAGGCCGGCGACCGGCCGGTCCCGTTCCGGGCGGTGCCCGCGCGCCGCGGGCCGCCAGCGCGTCCACAGCCGGACGATCAGGGCGGACAGCGCGAAGGTGCCCGCGTCGATGACGAGCGAGGTCCGGACGCCCAGGAAGCCGACCAGCGTGCCGCCGACCACGAAGCCGAGGACCTGGGCCAGCTCGTTCGTGGTCAGCGTCACCGCGGTGCCGAGCACGTACCGGTCCCCCGCCAGGAGGTCGGGGTAGACCGCGGCCCGGGCGGAGGTGAACGGCGCGCCCACCAGGGTCACGGCGAACAGCAGCGCGATCAGCGGAGCGATCGGCAGGCCGGGCAGCACCATGATGAGGACCAGCCCGCAGCGGATCAGGTCGCAGGCGATCATGACCTGGCGGCGCGGCAGCCGGTCCGCCACGCCGCCCATGACCACGCCGCCGACGAAGGTGGGCACGATGCTGGCCGCGAACGTGATCGCCGCGAGCAGCGCCGATCTGGTCCGGTCGTAGACCAGGAAGGTCAGCGCGACCCGGGCCAGCTGGTCGCCGCCGACCGACAGGATCTGGGCCAGCCACAGGGCGCGGAACTCGGCCACAGCGAACACGTCACGGAAGGCAGCCCGGGGCAACGAGCCGTCACCCGCGAATCCGGCCTTTGCATTCCCCGCGATTGCTTCCTCTGCGTTTCCCGCGATTGCTTCCTCCGCGTCAGCCCTCGTCTGCATTAACTCGTCTGAATTAACTCGTCTGCGTTAAGGAGTCATCAAATCATGACTGACAGTTGCCTCGAAGGGCAACAAAGTCCACCAGCCCGGATTCCCGGCCGCCTGATCCGCTGAACGCCGGGAGCCGGAAGCTCCGGATACCTGGTTATGTGCGCCCGGATGGCGCCCGCAGCCTCGCCGGCCCCGTACTGTTTGACACTGAGCCTGCTCCATTTGGCTCCGAGCCTGATCCATCCGACACCACCGGACGGCCGCATGGAACCCGACCCCACCGTGCTCGCCAGTCTGCGCAAGGCCGTGGAGGCCATGCCGGACGATGTGCCTCTTCGCGTGCACCTCGCGACCCTGTTGCTGCGGGCTGGCCAGCGGGACGAGGCCATCCGGCAGGTTGGCGCGGTGCTGCAGCGGGACCCGGGCAACGCCGAGGCACTCGCCCTGCTGCAGGAGCCCCCTGGCCCGCCCGCGGCGGCCACCGAGCCGGGCGGCACCGGCCCGGCCGCCAGCCAGGAGGCGAGCAGCCCGCCCGCTGCGGCGGGCCAGCCGCCGGCCACGCCGGGAAGGCCGCCGGCCGCCCCGCCGGGAAACCGAAAGGCCGGCTCGCCGGGCCGGGAAGAGCCGGCCGCCCCGGAGTACGACTGGTCCCAGGCCGAATCGGAGCTGCGCGACGTCCTGCCCCCCATGTTCGTGGGCAGTGAGGGCAC
>JBEKCN010000787.1:0-3122 GCA_050014855.1 Streptosporangiaceae bacterium
CGGGGCATCGCGCTCATCCTGCTCGGCCCGCGAACCGTGGCCAACTTCCCCGCCTTCTACACGAACGCCGGGACCACCGCGATCCCGCACACCGACCTGCCCTGGTCGATCGGCATCTTCATCGTCCTGGCGGTCATCTTCGCCATCGTGCTGCACACCACCCCGTTCGGCCGGTCGATCTACGCGATGGGTGACAACGCCGAGGCGGCCACGTTCGCGGGGCTGCGGGTCAAGCGGGTCAAGACCAGCCTGTTCGTGATCTCCGGCCTGGCGTCCGCGCTGGCCGGGGTGCTGTACACGTTCCGGCTGAACACCGCGGTACAGGACAACGGGACCGGCCTGTCGCTGGACGTGGTCGCGATCGTGCTGCTGGCCGGGGTGTCCATCTTCGGCGGCAAGGGGTCGATCGGCGGGGTGTTCCTCGCGGTGCTGGCCTTTGCCGGGCTGCAGAACGCACTGCTGCTGACCAACTTCAACCAGGAGGCCACCGGCCTCGTGACCGGCGGGCTGCTGCTGATCAGCGTGTTCGTGCCGAACGCGGCCATGTTCGTGCGCTACCTCCGCCAGGCCGCCAGACGGGCGACCCGGCGGCCGCCATCAGAACCTGCCCTATCCCTCCCACGAAAGGACACCTAGTATGCGAGCTTTGCTGAGACGGGCGCCGCTGGCCGCCTCGACGCTCGTCGTCGCGTCGGCCCTGGCCGTTGCCGCCTGTTCGTCAAGCGGTTCTTCTACACCGTCGAGCTCATCAAGCTCATCCGGATCGGCCACGGCGAAGACCGGCCTGAAGGTCTTCGTCATCCCGAAGAACCTCGGTAACCCGTATTTCACCACCGCCGACAGCAAGGGCACCGGCGGGGCGCTGGCCGCGATCAGCGCAGCGGGCGACACCGGTACCGAGACGAGCGGGACCGCGGCCACCTCCGCGTCGCAGATCCCGGCCATTCAGGCCGCGATCACCAAGGGGGCGAACGCGCTCATCGTGTCGGCGACCGACCCCACGGCGCTGTGCCCGACGCTCAACGGCGCCACGAAGCGGAAGATCACGGTGGTCACCTACGACTCCGACGCCCCGACGTGCCGGAGCCTGTTCATCAACCAGGCCTCCACGTCCGCGATCGGGACCAGCGAGGTGGACCTGCTGGCCAAGGAGATCGGCGACTCCGGCGAGATCGGCATCGTCTCGGCCGCGGCGTCGGCGACGAACCAGAACGCCTGGATCGGGTACATGAAGCAGGAACTCACGAAGTACCCGAAGATGAAGCTGGTCGCGACCGTCTACGGCAATGACGACCCGGCCACCGCTACCCAGGTCACCCAGGGGCTGCTGGAGCAGTACCCGAACATCAAGGGCATCATCTCCCCCACGACGGTCGGCATCCTGGCCGCCGCGGGCGTGCTCGACACGGCCAAATACCGCGGTAAGGTCCAGCTCACCGGGCTGGGCACCCCGGACTCGATGAAGAAGTACGTGTCCGATGGCACGGTCAAGGCGTTCGAGCTGTGGAACCCGGCCAACCTCGGCTACCTCGCCGGTTACGCAGCCGCCGACATCGCGGGCGGGTCGCTCAAGGTCGCTCAGGGCGCCACCTTCAAGGCCGGCAAGCTCGGCACGTTCACCATCGGCGCCGACAACACGGTCCTGCTGGGCCCGCCGACCGTCTTCACCGCCACCAACATCAACAACTTCAACTTCTGACCGATAGCCGGTAGGCCGGGGGCTCGCGACGAGCCCCCGGCGGGGAGGCCCGGGTACGGGTCATCCTGGGAGAGGACCTGGAATGCGTGACCTGGCCAGCGTGAAGGCCACCCTGAAGGCACAGCGGATCGAGCTGCCGTCGTGGGCGTTCGGGAACACCGGAACGCGGTTCAAGGTGTTCGGGCAGCCCGGCGTGCCGCGGACGCCGCTGGAGAAGATCGACGACGCGGCGCAGGTGCACCGGTTCACCGGCGTCGCGCCCAGCGTGGCCGTGCACATCCCGTGGGACAAGGTCAGCGACTACGCGGCGCTGGCCAAGCACGCGGCGGACGCGGGGGTCCGGATCGGCACGGTCAACGCCAACGTGTTCCAGGACGACGATTACCGCCTCGGCAGCGTGGCCAACCCGGACCCGAAGGTGCGCCGCAAGGCCGTGGCGCGCCTGCTGGAGTGCGTCGACGTGATGGACGCGACCGGCTCCCGCGACCTCAAGCTCTGGTTCGCCGACGGCACCAACTACCCCGGCCAGGACGACATCCGCCGCCGCCAGGACCGGCTGGCGGAGGCGCTGGCGGAGGTGTACGCCCGGCTCGGGCCCGACCAGCGGATGCTGCTGGAGTACAAGCTGTTCGAGCCGTCGTTCTACACCACCGACGTGCCTGACTGGGGCACGTCGCTGGCCCACTGCCTGGCCACCGGGCCGAGGGCCCTGGTCGTGGTGGACACCGGGCACCACGCGCCGGGGACCAACATCGAGTTCATCGTGGCCGTGCTGCTCCGGCTCGGGCGGCTCGGCGGATTCGACTTCAACAGCCGGTTCTACGCCGACGACGACCTGATGGTCGGCGCAGCCGACCCGTTCCAGCTGTTCCGCATTCTGCACGAGGTCATCCGGGCCGGGGCCCTGGTACCCGGCCCCAGTCCCAGCACGCCGGGCGGGGACATCGCGTTCATGCTCGACCAGTGCCACAACATCGAGCCCAAGATCCCCGCCCAGATCCGCTCCGTGCTGAATGTGCAGGAGGCGTCGGCCAAGGCGCTGCTGGTCGACGCGGACGCGCTGGCGGCCGCGCAGCAGGCCGGCGACGTGCTGGGCGCGAACGCAGTCCTGATGGACGCGTACAACACCGACGTCCGGCCGCTGCTGGCGGAGGTCCGGGAGGAGATGGGCCTGGACCCGGATCCGTACGCCGCTTACGCCCGGTCCGGTTACCAGGAAAAGATCGTGGCGGAACGGATCGGTGGCACTCCGGCCAGCTGGGGCAGCTGAGTTTTTTTCCGCCCGGGGTACCGGGCCCGGTAGCTGGGATGACGTTGAGTTGACCGAACCGAGTGTGGCGGTGCCGAGATGACCGACGCGAGTGTGGCGGTGCCGAGATGACCGAACCGAGTGTGGCGGTGCCGAGATGACCGACGCGAGTGT
>JBEKCN010000788.1:0-3120 GCA_050014855.1 Streptosporangiaceae bacterium
GGGAAGGGAGGCAATTTATGCCGTCCGCAAAGGGCGTGCTGCTGCGCCGCGCCGTCATTACCGCTGTCCTGGCCGGGGGGATGGGGGCTGGCGCGGCCACGGTGGCCATCGCGGCCACGCACGGCAGCACTCCGTCGACGTCGACATCGACGACGGCCACCACGCCGTCAACATCACCGTCAACGTCACCGTCGGCGAAGCCGACGCACAAATGCCCGAACATGGGCAGTCAGTCGCATGGGAGCTCGAGTACGAGCGGGTACTACGCGGCGCCTGGCCAGTAACGGGCGGATGAGCCGTCGCTGCTCCGTCGGCACGGAACGGTTGCCGACCTCGATGCGGGCCAGCCGGGCGGACTGCCGCCCGGCTGGCCTGCGGCCCCGAATGGAGCCAGGGTGGGCCGGGCGGGTCAGACATGGAACCCGGACGGGCCGGGCGGGTCAGACATAGAGCCCGGACGGGCCGGGCGGGTCAGACATAGAGCCCGGACGGGCCGGGCGGGTCAGACATAGAGCCCGGACGGGCCGGGCGGGTCAGACGTCGATGCGGGACGGGTCGAGCTCGGCAGCGCCGCCGACGATGAAGTCACGGCGCGGGGCGACCTCGGACCCCATCAGCAGGCTGAAGATGTCACCCGCGATCGCGGCGTCCTCGATCCTGATCCGGCGCAGCGTACGATGCTGCGGGTCCATCGTGGTCTCCGCCAGCTGGCCGGCGTCCATCTCGCCCAGGCCCTTGTACCGCTGGATCGGCTCTTTCCAGCGCTGGCCGCGGCGCTCCAGGTCCAGCAGCATGCGTCGCAGTTCCGCGTCGGAGTACGTATAGGAGTACTTCTGCTGGCCCTTGCGGGGATTGGACAGCTCGACGCGGTGCAGCGGCGGCACCGCGGCGAACACCCGGCCCGCGTCCAGCAGCGGCCGCAGGTAGCGGTGGAACAGGGTGAGCAGCAGGCAGCGGATGTGCGCGCCGTCCACGTCCGCGTCGGCCATGAAGATGACCCGCTGGTAACGTGCGGCGTCCAGGTTGAAGGCCGAGCCGGAACCGGCCCCGATCACCTGGATGATGGAGGCGCACTCGGCGTTCTTCAGCATGTCGGCCAGCGACGCCTTCTGCACGTTCAGGATCTTGCCGCGGATCGGCAGCAGCGCCTGGAACTCGGAGTTCCGCGCGAGCTTAGCCGTGCCGAGGGCCGAGTCGCCCTCGACGATGAACAGCTCGCTGCGGTCGTCGGTGGTGCGGCAGTCGACCAGCTTGGCCGGCAACGAGGAACTGGCCAGCGCCGACTTGCGGCGCTGGTTCTCGCGGTGCTCGCGCGCCGCGACCCGGGTCTTGGCGGCCGAGATGACCTTCTCCAGCAGGGCACGCGTCTGCTGCTTGCCGGTCCGGCCGCGGGCTTCGAAGAACGCCTTCAGCCCGGCCGAGACGACCTGGGCCACGATCCGGGACGCCGGCGGGGTGCCGAGGACTTCCTTGGTCTGGCCCTCGAACTGCGGCTCCGGCAGCCGGACGGTGACGATCGCGGTCATGCCTTCGAGCACGTCTTCCTTGGTGACGGGCTCTTCGCCATTCTTCAGCAGGCGGGCCGCACGGAGCTGCTCGTTCATGGTGCGGACCAGCGCACGATCGAAGCCGGCCATGTGCGTGCCGCCGTGCGGCGTGGCGATCACGTTGACGAAGGAACGGGTGGCCGTGTCGTAACCGCTGGTCCACTGCACGGCCACGTCCACCTCAAGCTCGCGCTCCACCTCGGTGGGCGTCATGTGGCCCCGGTCGTCGAGCACCGGCACGGTCTCGGTGAACTTCCCGGCTCCGATTAGCCGCAGCACGTCGGTGACCGGCTCGCCGGACGCCAGGTGCTCGCAGAACTCGCTGATGCCGCCGTCGAAGCGGAACTCCGCCTCGCGGGGCCCGGCGGCGGGCCCCGCCGCGGAATCCGCCCCGTCCAGGGCACGTTCGGCCAGCTGCCCCGTGCCCGCCGCCCCGGCGCTCACCTGGGCGCCGGGCGCGGGGCGCTCGTCGCGGACGTGGATGGCCAGGCCCGGTACGAGGTAGGCCGTCTGGCGGGCGCGCTCGGTGATGGCGGTGAAGCTGAACCGGGCGTCGCGCACGAAGACCTGGCGATCGGGCCAGAACCGGGTGCGGGTGCCGGTGACCTTCTTCGCGACCCGCCGGACCTGGCGCAGGCCGCCGCGCCGGGTGAAGCTCGCCCCGGGACTGGGCTCGCCGTTGTCGGTGAACTCCCCGGTGACGCCGCGGCGGAAGCTGGTCGCCCAGGTGCGGCCGTCCCGGTCCACCTCGATGTCCAGCCGCGAGGTCAGGGCGTTAACCACCGAGGCGCCGACCCCGTGCAGGCCGCCGGAAGCGGTGTAGGAGCCGTTCCCGAACTTACCGCCCGCATGCAGCCGGGTCATGACCAGTTCAACCCCGGTGAGCTTGGTCTTCGGCTCGACGTCGACGGGGATGCCGCGGCCGTTGTCGCGGACCTCGGCCGACCCGTCAGCATGCAGCACCACCTCGATGCGCGAGCAGTGACCGGCCAGCGCCTCGTCGACCGAGTTGTCGAAGATCTCCCACAGGCAGTGCTGCAGCCCGCGGCCGTCAGTGGAGCCGATGTACATGCCAGGCCGCTTGCGGACGGCGTCCAAGCCTTCGAGGACGGAAAGGTGCCGGGCGGTGTAGCCGCCCGCGTCAGCAGTCGCCGCGGATGGGTCAGCGGCGGCAAGGGTGGTCACGAGCGGTGGATCTCCTTCACTGGGCCAGCATGGGGTTGCGGCGCCCCCTCGCAGGGTAGCCCGCCTCGGCGGATGATGTCGGCTGGCACGCCGGAACCGAGGCAGGCAACGGCCATATGCCGTCTAACCGGCTGACTTCAGCGTGATTTCGGCCGGGATCTTTCGCTGTCGGCGTATGCGACGCCAGGGGGGGAAGGCTAACGCACGGGTAAGTGTTGTGCTGTGCTGTAGGTACAGCGCAGATCACGAAGCCAGCCGGATATCAGAAGCCGGAGGCACGAGGCGAGGAAGGCGACGTTGACCGGAGCTCTAGCCCCCACCCAGCCGCTCACGGCTGCGGACGTGTGCGACCGCTGCGGCGCCCAGGCGTACGTCCGAGTCATGCTCC
>JBEKCN010000789.1:0-3118 GCA_050014855.1 Streptosporangiaceae bacterium
GAAGCCGGCGAGTCCGCCGAGCAGAGCGGTCTCTGGTATACCGCCACCTACACCAGCCAGGACTGGGTCCGGGACTGGGCCATGCTGGCCCGCCGGTACGCGGGCGACCCGACGGTCATCGGCTTCGACTTGCGTAACGAGCCGCACACCCCGGCCGGGGACAGCTACGCCCAGGGAGCGACCTGGGGTACCGGGAATCCGGCGACCGATATCCGGCTCGGCTACGAGAAGGCCGGCGACGCGATCCTGGCCGCCGACCCGGGCGCGCTGATTTTCTGCGAGGGGATCAGTGAGAACCCTGGCCCGTCCGGGACGGACAACACGACCTGGTGGGGCGGCGACCTGGCCCTGGCTGGCCGGTACCCGGTCACGCTGAGCTCGCCCGGGCACGTCGCCTACTCGGCTCACGACTATGGGCCCAGCCTCTTCCCGCAGACCTGGTTCAGCGCCGCTACGACCCCCGCGAGCCTGGCCGCGTCGTGGAACCGTGATTGGGGCTACCTCTACACGCGGCGGATCGCGCCGGTCTGGGTGGGCGAGTTCGGCACCGGCAACACCGCCGCCGACGTCGACAGCAGTACGCCGGGCTCCCAGGGCCAGTGGTTCCGCAGCCTGGTGTCCTACCTGGCCGCCGATCGCTGGATGGGCTGGACGTACTGGGCGCTGAACGGCGAGGACCCGTACAACCTGCTGGGCAGCAACTATGGCGCGGCGCCCGCCAGTGCCGCGAAGGAAGCCCTGCTCGCAACCCTTCAGTTCCCGCTCGCCGGAGCGGCACAGGACCGTGCGCCGAAGGTGCCCGCGGTCGCCCGGGTCCCTGCGGTCGCGCCCCGCCAGAGTCTCCCGGGCGAGGCTCCCCGAACACCGGCCCCGTCCTCAGCCCCGGCATCGTCCTCAGCCCCGGCATCGTCCTCAGCCCCGGCACCGTCCTCAGCCCCGGCACCGGCCGGCTCGGCTCCGGCGTCCTGCCGGGTGGCCTGGTCGGTGACCGACTCGTGGCCCGGCGGCTTCCAGGCGCAGCTAGTGCTGACTGACACCGGGTCCGCCGCGATCTGGCCGTGGTCGCTGACGTGGACGTTCCCGGGCGCCCAGCGGATCAGCTCGATGTGGAACGCGACGGCCACGCAATCCGGCCACCGAGTGACGGCGGGGAACGCGTCCTATGACGCGACGATCGCCCCGGGCGGCTCGGTCACGATCGGCTTCATCGGCGCCGGGACGGCCCGGGGCGCCGCCCCCGCCACGTTCGCGGTCGGCGGCCGGTCCTGCTCATGATCGGCTTCGAAATGGTCCTTGCCGCCGAGCCAGTAGTCGTACACGCGCGCGATGTTCGGCTTGCTCATGTCGAAAGGAGTCGTCATGAGGTCCCGACTTCTCCTGCCGTCGGCTGAGCGGGCCCGCACCGGGCGGCGGCCGCCGTACCCCCGTGCCGGTACCGGCACAATATGAGCCCGGCTGGATGAGCCTGGCTGCACAAGGACCCGCAGCAGGCCACTAGGTCAGCAGCTCAGCCGGACCGGCCCGACCGCGACCGTCGCCGTCGGCGGTCCTTCGCCGCGGTCGGTGGCCTCGATCAGCACCGTGCCGCCGGGGAACGTGAACGGGCCGTGGGTCACCCACTGGCCCTGGTGGGCGGCCTGGTCGATGGTGAAGTCAGCGATCCGGTCGTTCGCGTTGGTGTCGCCGGCGCTGAACCAGTAGTAGACGTTCGAGTTCGCCTGCTGCGCCGCTGGGATCCAGAGACTGAACGTGCACGACGGATTGGACATCCCGGTGCGGAAGACCCAGGAGTAATCGTCATGCCATTCGCCGGAGTTGCCGGGGACCATGGCCAGGTAGCTGAACGCGAAGGAGCTGCCGCACGGCCCGCTCCCGGAGGCGGTCGCGGGGTGCCAGCCGTCCCCGTTCGGCGCGTGGTAGGGGAATACGGTCGCGCTGGTTACGGCGGGACAGCCCGGTCCGGCAAGTGCGCTGAAGGTCGCTGCGCCGCGGGCTGACCCGGCGCTCTGGCCCGCCGACAGCGGAGCCGTCTTCAGCGTCTGGTCGCCGTGGTGCGCCAGCGTCCTGGCCGCCAGCATGCCGATCGGTACCCCGGCCGCGATCACCAGCGCGCCGGCCAGAGCCAGGAATACGCCGCCGACCCGGCGCGGCCGCCGGAGGCTTCGCGCGTGCTGCCCCCCGCGCCGCGGCCCGCCGCCCCCGGACCCAGCCGCCGCCGGGTCGGCCGGGATCTCCCATAGGTCGCCTTCGAATTCCGCGTCCCGTACGAATTCCGGATAGGGCGCCGCAGGCCGCACTACCCGGTCCGAAACGGAGCCAATTGGGTCGCGCGGCGGCTCCCAGGATTCCCACAGATCCTGGAAACCCATCGACTCCGTAACGGGCCCGGCCTCGGGCTCGGCTGAACCTCCGCTCCCGGCTGCCACGCGATCGGCCCGTGGCTCGGCCACTGCGGACTCGGGCTGCGACGGTTCGCCGCGGTATCGGGCCGCCTTGCGCCGGGCCCAGCCACGTGCCCGCCGTCTGGGCGTCTCCGGGGCCTGCAGCCAGGGCTCGTCCGGCGCCACCGGCGGTCGTTCGGGCGGCCTCCAGAGCTCCCGCCGCCGGTCATCTTGCGCTGGGGGAGTGGGCGCCCAGTCCTGCTGGGCGCCGGGGCCGGTCCAGCCAGTGTCCGGGTCATCTTGCGCTGGGGGAGGGGGCGCCCAGTCCTGCTGAGACTGGGCCGGGTCCCACGAGCCTTCAGGATCGCCGTACGCCCATGGCTCCTGGGCCTCTCCCTGCGCCGGAGCCTCAGTCTGCGGGGCTCTCTCCGGGCCGGCGTAGTCCCACGACCCCCCGGAACTTTCCCGCCCCGCAGCCTCAGCTGGCCAGGAGTCTCCCCGATCCCCGTAGTCCCACGGCTCCCTGGGCTCTACCTCCTGCAGCGCCTCAGGCGGCCGGTAGTCCCGCGGGTCCGCGTAAGCCCACGGATCCTGGGCGCCACCCGACGGTGACGTGCCGTCTGACCACGCCTGCTGGCGGTCTCCCGCCACCGGCCGCTCCGGGGGCTCATCCGGCACCGGATCGTCCGTCGGCCAGGCCGGCCGGTAATTTCCCTCCGCCCACGGCTCCTGGGCTT
>JBEKCN010000790.1:0-3117 GCA_050014855.1 Streptosporangiaceae bacterium
GACCAGGCCGGCCACACCGCGGGCCGGGTGGCTGGCGGCGAAGGTCGCGTCGAGGCCGATCCAGGGCACGCTCACACCGAAACAGTTGGGCCCGACCAGCCGCATGCCATACCGGCGGCAGACGGCCACCAGTTCCGCGCCCGCCGCGCCCAGGCCGGAAGTTATCATTATGAGGGCCCCGACCCCGTGGCGGCCGCATTGGGCCGCCACCTCGGGCACCGCGGACGGCGGCACTGCGATCACCGCCAGGTCCACCGGCCCGGGCAGGTCGTCGACGGAGGCCACGCAGGGGACGCCCTCCATGGTCTCGGCGTGCGGATTGACCGCATAGACCGGCCCGGTGAAGCCGCCGGTCACGATGTTGTGCAGGATGGCCCGGCCGAGTGTGCCGTCGCGCCGGCTCGGGCCCACCACCGCGACCGATCGCGGCCGCAGCAGCGGGCGCAGGCTCGCCACGTCGGCCCGGCTTTCCCTGCTGGCCACCGTCTCCAGGTAATTGCCCAGCCGGTAATTGTCGTGGTCGGGCAGGGGGAAGGTCAGCTCGACCACGCCACTGGATATCCGCCGCTTCGCGGGCAGGCCGGCATCCGCGAACACGCGCAGCATCGCCGAGTTCTCCGCGAGCGTCTCCGCGACGAACGCCCGCAGGTCGCGCTGCCGCGCCAGCCAGACCAGGTGCTCGAGCAGCAGGCTGGCGACGCCGCGGCCGTGCACGTCATCAGGCACGGCGAACGCGACCTCCGCGACGCCGGGCTTCCCGCTGAACTCGTAGGCGGCGACGCCGACCAGCCGGTCGCCCTGCCAGGCCAGCAGCGCCGCATGCTCCGAATCCGGCTCGCGGCAGATCCGCCGCGCTTCCCCCTCGGCCGCGTTCGGGCTCATGCTGAAAAACCGCAGGTAAATGTTCTCCGGTGCCATGGCCGCGTGCATCGCGCGCACCGCCTCATGGTCCTGCGCCCGGGCGGCCCTGACCTCCACCGTGCTGCCATCGGTCAGCAGCGCGTACGTGGCCGCGGCCGGGGTAGTCACCGGCCCGCCCCCGCCGGTCGCCGCCCGGAAGGCCTTGCGCGCGATCTCATCGCATTCACGGCACACCTCAGCCCAACTGAAGTACCCGATCCGACCAGGCCAGGTGATTATCCGGACAGGGGCTTAAGTCCCCACCCGGGCTACGGCCGGGGGAAGGCCGCCAGCCGCCACGACCGGCGCGGCCACGCGCGCGGTGATGATCGGCGTGGATGGCCCGCCCGCCAGCGGGGACAGCACTATCGGGATGTCGCAACTGTCGAGGATCATGCTCCCATCCTTTACCAGCAGGACAGGCGTGCATCGTGGCGTTGATCACGGGATAAACCTGGTGGAGCGGCCAAGTGCGGCGTAAGCGTTCGCTCTCGGGCTGCTCCCCTCGCTGACGCGCAGCGTGTCCAGATTGGACGGCGCGACGGCAAAGGCCGCCCGGGAGATATGAATGGTTCATGACAGTGAGACCAGGGACCGGAGCGCGGCAACTCCATATGCACCTCGGCCTGCTCGGGGGGACGGCATCGTGACTCCTAACCACATGGTCCTCTTCGGCCTCGGGCTGGAGACCGGCGTCCACCAAGTGAGCGAGATGCTCGGGCACGCCCGCCTAGCCGACGACGCGGGTCTCGACCTCGTCAGCCTCTCCGACCATCCCTACTTCGCCGAGCGCGTCGACGCCTACGCCGCGCTGGGTTTCGTTCTGGGCGCAACCAGCGACATCACCGGAGCGGTGATCATGACAAACCTGCTCAGCCGTCCCGCTCCCGTTCTCGCCCGGACCGTCACGGGACTGTCTGCGGTCTCTCGCGGTCGTTTCGTTCTCGGAATGGGTGCGGGCGGGCTGTGGGAGGAAATCGTCGCCCTTGGTGTCCCCCGCCTGTCGCCCGGGGCCCGAGTACGAGCGCTGGAAGAGGCGATCATGGTCGTGAGAGCCCTCTCCGGCGGCGGCGATCCGGTCACGTTCGACGGCGAGTTCTACCACGTCACCGACCTGACACCCGCGGCCGCGCCAGCGCCACCGATCTGGATCGGTTCACTCGGCCCGAAGGCGCTGGCAGTAACCGGCCGGCACGCGGACGGATGGATACCAGGACACCTCGCCGACTGGCGCAGCACGCGGGTGGCCGAGTCACGGCCCATCGTCGACGAAGCAGCTGCTTCGGCCGGGAGAAACCCAACCGATGTTTCCACCATCTACAACGTGTCAGGGCGCCTTACCCGGGTCCCGCTGCCAGAGACCCGCGACGACGACGGCCGCTGGATCGGGGGCGGAGTGACGCAGTGGGTGGAGGAACTGACTTTCGCCGTGCTTGAAAACGGCGCCGCGGCCTTCATCTACTTGCTCCCTCCTGGCGACAGCATCAGCGACACGACGCTGAACCTCTGGGCACACGAAGTCGTGCCCGCCGTCCGCGAAGCAATCGCCAAGCGCTGACCTCCGGCGACCGGCAAGCGAGCTCGATCCACGGAAGATCGCGTGCAACCATTTGGGATCCTGCGGTCAGAAGTGGATGATCAGCGCCGCAGGCAGGCATCGAGCGTTACCACAAGAGGCTCCGTCAGCAGAGCACGCGGATTCCGTCAGCGCGGCCCAGCCTTTCTCCGGCCGGGACTGATAGATATTACCCTTAGGGTCCATTCGTCCGCATAGCTGGATTAGTGTTTCTATTTCGCTCAGCCGCACGAAGCAGGCCGGGCTAGCTGATCTATCGGGTATCATGCGAAACTGCTGCTCGCGCCCGGGGGAACGGCAGAGAGGGTCCTTCCATGTGCACCAGTTTTCGTGTGACCGCGAGAGACGGGGCCGTGATAGTGGCCCGGACAATGGAATTCCCGAATGCGATGGCTACGAAGCTCACGGTGCTCCCTCGCGCTTACCGGGGTACGGGAATCGGTCAGCACGGCAGCGGAATGAAATGGACATCGGCTTACGGCGTGGTCGGGATGGACGCGTTCGGGCAGCCGGGCTCCCTGACCGACGCCATGAATGAACGGGGCTTGTACGCCGGGCTCCTGTACATGCCGGGCTTTTGTGAGTACACGCCGGCGGAGGACCGGGATCCCGCGAGCCTGATGTCGATCGTCGACGCCGTG
>JBEKCN010000791.1:0-3117 GCA_050014855.1 Streptosporangiaceae bacterium
GACCCACGAACTCGGAACTGGACTTCGGTCCGCCCACTGGGAGCTGGACGGCGATGCCCTGGCCATCTGGGAGCAGGCGGCGTTCCCCCTGATCGGCACGTACATCTGGTCGGTGATCGAGTGCTTCCGCGAGGCTAGGAGACAGAACGAGGCGCACGGCTATGTCTCCTGAAACGGAGAATCAGAGCGGCCACACCAGCAATACACACGCACGCGCGAGGACATGCGACCGTTGCCCGACTGCCAGCAGGGCACTGGCGAGGATGGGTGATCCCTACTCTCAGCGCCATGACGATCGACCACCTGGGCTTCCCCTCACAGCGTGGAGAGATCCTCTTAAGGGGAGGGCTTTCCGATGGGGGAGACGCGCAGGAGGTTCGACCGGGACTTCAAGGAGGGCGCGGTGCGGCTGGTCCGGCGACCCGCAAGCCGGTCGCGCAGGTGGGAGCGCGTACCTTGGCCATGAATATGGCGCGGGCATCTGAGGATGTGGCCAGAGCCTGGGCCGATACGAGGGCTTGGCTGAACAGGTGGCTGAGCGGGGATGATCCCCGGGCACGCTTCACATGAATCAGCTCGTTGCCCCGGCTCGACCTCAGGCCGCCCACCATCCTGCAAGTCATCCGCGAGCAAGCCGCCCGCACCAGAAGACCACCGCTCACCCCGCGAGACCTGGCGACCCTCCTCGGTAGGGCAGGCGTCCCCGGCTTCGCCGACGAGATTCTCCGCCTCATGGCCAGCCCCCTGGACGGCACCTGACCGGCAAGGCTGTCCTGACGGCCTGGCCGTCGCCGATGCATCAGAGGGGCTGATATGCGTGGAGCCCGCTGACACCACGGGGTCTCTCCCTGCCACCAGGATAAACAGGACCGTAGCCGCCGCCCGGGCCGGGCCGGAAGCTCTGCTGCCCCATCGGGAATAGCCGGCTGATCGTTTCTCAGCCAAAGACGATCATGCCCTGGCTGCTCGGACGTCCCGGCACAGGTAAGGGTGCTCGTGTTCGCGCGTGGCCTTTAAGCCCGAACGCTTTCGCTAGCGAATTGAGCCGCCCGGTAATCCCGGCCGTCGCCTACGATGGGAGCCTGCCCGCGTCAGCGAGAAAAAGTGATTGCGGCGTGCACCGTTCTGACTTGCAGAATCGAGGCCTGGCGTGGCTAATGTGCCGGAATCCGGTCCGCTGGCCGACAGTCCTGGGCCGCGTAGCCACCCGGATTCCCCAGGCCATGCAGCAAAGATCGTCGAGATCTTCACGGATGGCGCGTGTTCACCCAATCCGGGCCCTGGAGGGTGGGGGGCCGTCCTCAAATATGGCCGTCATCGGAGGGAAATCTACGGCGGAGAACCAGCTACCACCAACAACCGCATGGAGATCATGGCCGCCATTCGCGGACTTGAAAGCTTGACCCGGCCGTCCAAGGTACACATGTATACCGATAGCCAGTACTTGCGCAGAGGCGTCACCGAATGGCTGCCCCAATGGAGACACAATGGGTGGCAGACCAAGGAGAAGAAGCCGATCAAGAACGCGGATCTGTGGAAGCGGCTCGATTCGGCAGCCCGGGGCCACCAAGCGCAGTGGTTTTGGCTCAAGGGTCATGCGGGACACCCCGAGAACGAACGGGCCGACGAGCTTGCCTGCCGGGGCGCCGAAGAGGCTGCCGCTCAGGCAGCCGACAACGACTGGGGTCCTGGGGCGAGCGACATCTACGGGAGCCTTCTCAGCCAGGCCACGGATGAGCCCGCAGAAAGGGATCCCAGCCAAGAGCGTGCCTAACGAGCCGGGCATGAGTCTGCACCCACCGCTCCATGATCGAGTTCATCCTCGGCATCCGGACCCCGCTCAGCACTGTTCCGACGCCCGCGTCAGCGTGGACCTTAATCCCGGGCACCAGCAGCTCGCCGTGTACCCGGCTCGTCCCTCGCTGCTTGCCAGCCAGCTTTATTTGACTATAATTCAGGTCATGACGGTGATAATTCCTCTGGCGGACGCCAAGGCCCGGCTGTCCGCGGTGCTTGACGATGTACGGGATACGCACGACCGCGTTGTGATCACCCGCAACGGCCGCCCCGAGGCCGTGATCATCTCCGTTTCAGATCTAGAAACCATAGAAGAGACCCTCGATCTGCTGTCCACGCCTGGCGCGATTGACGAGATCCGTACCGCAGAGGCTGAGATCGCACGCGGGGAGGCCATCGGCGCCGACGAACTGCGGCGCCTGATGGCAGAGCGCGCCCGGAATGAGCGCGACGCCGGGTGAGCGACGAGGCATACGCCCTATCGCTAGCCCCGGCCGCCCGGCGCGTCCTCGTCGAGGGACCGCCCCGCGGACTGCCAGTAGCGGTCGCAGCGGCGGTGACCGAATTCCTGACCGGCGCACTGCTGGACAACCCGCACCGGGTAGGCAAGCCACTCGCCCGTGAACTAGCCGGGTACCACTCCGCGCGGCGCGGCGCGTACCGGGTGGTCTACCGTATCGACGAGCCCGCCCGGACCGTCCACGTCGTACGCATCGACCATCGCGCTGACGTGTACCGAACACGCTAGTCCCGGCAGAACGGCGGCACGGGGCGTGGGAGCCGAGGTGAGTGCGGCGGCCCGCTCCCCGGAGGGCACCTGGCCAGGTCAAATCCGGGCGCTGCCAGCGAGGATCACGGATCGTGTCGGCCGCTTCCGCCGGACTCGGGCACGGCTGACATGTATTGGCGTGCCGGGCATCTATACCTTTACCGGCCATGGTCCGGACACCCTCGGCCACGGTGGTCTAGACCTGTGTACGCCAATGTTTGCTCCATGTTTGCTCGGATGTCCCGGTACGGCCCGGTAGCGGGCGGTACCACGCGGCACCCAGTATCCCCGTTCGCCGTACAGCCCGGCACGTCACAGCATTTCCCGGCACTATCTGACACGACAAAAATGGCAAGCCAGCAGACTCTTAATCTGCGGGTTCGGGGTTCAAGTCCCTGGCGGCGCACCCATTCTGACCTGGTGTTTTACGACTCCAGGTCATTTTGTACGCCTCGGTTTGTCCCCATGTTGGCTCCGTGTTAGCTCGTGTGTCAGGACCCGGTCGCAGCGGGCTTGTCAGAAATGGCCGCGATCGGGCCGCGTCCGTCGAC
>JBEKCN010000792.1:0-3116 GCA_050014855.1 Streptosporangiaceae bacterium
GTTGATGAGGCGCACGAGCGTGCTCTTCCCAGCCCCGGAGTGCCCGACGATGCCGAAGACCTCGCCGTTGCTGACCTCCAGGCTGACGTCGTCCAGCGCGGTCAGCGGTTTGCCGCCGCTGGCCGCGGCGGGGTACGTCTTGGTCACGTGCTCCAGGCGTACGTGAGCGGCGGCTGGCGCCGCACCCTGCCCGGTCTCGCTCGCGGATGTGGAAGTCATCGCGGTGCGGCCCGGCGCGGGGGCATGCGCGCCGCTGGTGCCGGGCCGGTCATCCTTTCGTGGTTACCGCTTCTGGTCGCTGCTGCGCTCGCGCTGCGTGTGGCCGCTCATTGCTGCGCTTGCGCGGCCCGTCCCTGGGCCTCGACGGTCGCCAGTTCGGCCTGCAGCGCGGCGGGCGACACCGTGCGGAAGACGGCGGTGCCGCCGTTGGCCTGCTGAACGCCCTTCTCCACGGCAGGATCGTGGTAGAGCGCGGCCAGCTTCAGGTACAGCGGATTGTTCTTGTCCGCGGCGCGCACCACGAAGATGTTCACGTACGGCGCCGCGCTCGGGCTCGCCGGGTTGTCCTGGAAGATGGCGTCCGACTTCGGCAGGCCGGCGCTCGTGGCGTAGTTGTTGTTCACGATCGCCGCCGCCGCCGAGCCACTCTGCAGCGCCCCGGCGGTCTGCGACGCATCCAGGGCCACCACGTCGACCTTGTGCGTCACGATGTCCGCGGTACTCGAGAATGCCGTGCCGCCGTCCTTCAGCGTCAGCAGCTTCGCGGACTGCAGCACCAGCAGGCCGCGCGCCTCGTTGATCGCGTCGTTCGGGATCACGATCTTGGCGCCAGCCGGGATCGCCGCGGGCGTGGAGTACTTCAGCGAGTACAGCGGCAGCGGGTAAACGGCCGTAGCGCCGATCGGCTGCAGGTCACCGTGCGCGGTGACGTTGTAGTTCGCCAGGTACTCGATGTGCTGGAATTCGTTGAGGTCGAGCTGCCCCTCCCCCAGCGCCGGGTTCGGCTGGCTGTAGTCGGTGAAGTTCACGAACTTCAGCGTCACGCCGAGCCGCTCCTTCACCAGCTGCGCGAACGTCTGCCAGTACGGCTGCGACCCGTCCGTCACGCCGATGCTGATGACCTTCGAGTCGCTTGACCCGCCGCCGCTTGACCCGCCGCCAAGGGACAAGACGAGGGAGACGACGAGCGCGGCGACGACAATGACCGCCGCGGATGTGATCCAGGTGATGCGCCGCCGGGTGATCGACCGGCGCGGGGGCAGCTGCGGGCCGGCTCCTGGATCGGGCGTGGCATCAGCAGGCGGGGACGATTCAGACATGACTAACCTCCGGAAGTCTCGTCGCGTGACAGATCCCGGCCGACGCCGTCACGCGCAGCCGACCGGGCGGAGTGAAGAACAGCTGCCGACCGGGGCGGAGTGAAGAACAATGGTGAGAAAGGGCCGGATGAAAAAGGTCAGAGGGCCGGGTGAAACGGCACGGCGCGCCAGCCTGGAACCGCGGAGCGCTCGTCCGCAACCCGGCGGCGCTTGGCCACCTGGTCAGCTACAGAGGTGGCTGGCGACCTGCGCATAATCGACGGCACGCCGACTGGCAAGCAGCACTGTTCGCATAACTAAGATGATAGCACTAAATCTACTATACCTACCTGAATAGTCGGATAAACAGCAGCAGACCCTTGGCGGCGAAGGAGCCCCGCCCCGGCCGCACGGAGGCAGGGCTTCCCGGACCAGATACTGCCGAAACCGGCCAGTACTCTCGAAACCGCCATGTCAGCCGAGTTCTCGGCCAGGCTCGGCAACGTTGGACCACCAGGCGTCCGCCACGATCGGGCGCGCCGCGCCCGGGCCGGTTCCGATCGATCCCAGGACAAGGAGACGACTTGAAGGCAGTCGCGATCCAGACGTTCGGAAGTCCCGAAGGTCTGGCAGTCATCGACCTCCCTGCCCCGGCTCCTGCCGACGGACAGGTGCTGATCGCCACTGAGGCGATCGGCGCGTCGTTGAATCGGGCCGAGCCGAAGGCGCCGCTGCGATCCGGCTCGTTTGGGCTCCTCCGACGACAACGGGCCGTCGGGGTCGCGGTCGCTCAGGTCACGGTTCCACAGCAGCCCGGCCATGGCCAGCGCCGTCCGCGGGGTGACCTGCTTGCGGCGGACACTCCGGCCTACCCGGCCCCGGACGGCGACCAGCCGAGCTGCGGTGCGACCGATGCGGCGACGTCGGAGAGGATCTGCTCGTACTCCTGGTGCGCGAAGGCGTACGGCAGTTCCAGCTGGAGCTCGGTGACCTCCGCCAGCACCGGGTCGGCGCGCAGCGACTCGACGATCTCCGCCGAGGTGCCGACGAGGTCCCGGGCGATCAGGATGTGCCGCTCGCCCTGCGGGGCGAGGGTCCGCTCGTGGCGCGACGCCTGGTAGCCGCGGTACTTTCGCCGGGTGGCGGCGTCGGCGCTGTCCAGCGGCACGATGACCCGGCCGGCCACCACCCGCGGCCGGCCCGGTCCGGCGAACTTCTGCCGGTAGGTGCGGATCTGGGTTAGCTGTGCGGTGCCGAAATTGTCGGTGCCTAGTCCCTCGCCCGCGCAGATGTTGCCGACCACAAGATGCAGGCTGTGCTCGGCCGCCCAGACCACCGATCGCAGGCTGCCTGCCCCGTACCACAGGCGTTCGGCCAGGCCCGGGTCGTGCGGCCGAAGCCGGGGCCGCTGCGGCCCGGCCGGGTGCGGCACGACGGTGTCCGCGCCGCCCAGGAACTCTCCCCGGAGATTCTCCGCCAGCCTGCCTATCCGGGCGTGGGAGAAGTCGTAGCCGCGCCAGTCGCCGTCGTAGACCAGCCCGGCCATTAGCTCGGAGTTGGTCGGGGCCCCGGCGCTGAACCCTACCTGCAGCCGCCCCCGGGACAGCACATCGGCCATCGACAGATCCTCGGCCAGACGGAACGGGCTCTCGTAGCCGATCGGTATGACCGCCGTCCCAAGTTCGATGCGCCGAGTGCGCTGCGACGCGGCGGCGAGGAACACCGGCGCCGAGGACACGTTCGGGACCAGATGCTGCTGGCGTATCCACGCCCCGTCCAAACCCAGCCGCTCCCCGTACTCGAACAGCCGCAGGGTGC
>JBEKCN010000793.1:0-3112 GCA_050014855.1 Streptosporangiaceae bacterium
TCCCAGGGACCGGCGGGCAGTTCGCCAGCCTGACCGGGGCCGCGCCATGCCTCCTGTCGTCCTGCTGGCCGAGCACGAGCCCGAAGTCGCCGAGCTCGCGCGGCGCTACCTGGCCCGGGCCGGCCTGACGGTGACCGTGGCCACCAACGCGGAGGACACGATCGCGGCCCTCGGCGAGCATTCGGCGGCCGCCGCGGTGCTGGATCTGACCATGCCCGGGCTGGACGGCCGCCGGATCCGCCGCCTGCTCCGCCCGCGCGCCCCGCACCGCCCCCCGGCCGCGGCGGCGCAGCCCGGGACCCGCCGCGATACCGCACCGGGAGTTTCCCCCACCGCGCCCGTCTATCTGCTCGGCAGCGGCATGCGGCCCCGCGATGTGCGGGTCAGCGCCGACGTCTGCCTGTACCGCCCGTTCAGCCCCCGCCTGCTCGTCGCCCGGGTGGTGGCCGCCGTCCCCCCCGCCTCCCGCGCCACCCCGTTCGCCCAGGATGCCCCAGCTGCCCGGGGCGCACTATTTACTCATGCGGCCCGGCTGGCCCCTTCCGCCCCAGAGGACCACGCCAGCCCTTTGGCCCCCGGCGGCCCGGTGCTACGCACAGGCACTTCACGAGCACCAGCCACTTCTCCTCCCTTGTCCGCGCTGACCCCGGCCGTTCCGCTTACTCCGGCGGAATCCGCCCTGCTGTCCGCCCTCGTCGCCCGGGCCGGCCGCGTGCTGACCCGGGACCAGCTGCGGGCGGTGCTGAGCTCCCCGGGCCGGCCCAGCTCGGCCCGGGCGGTGGACGTGCACATCGCCCAGCTCCGCGCGAAGCTGCCTGCGCCCGGCGCCATCCGTACGGTGCGCGGCGTCGGGTACATCGTCGACGGGCCGCGGGATGGCCGCCCGGGATCGCCGGCCGGGTAGCATGCGCGATGCGTCCCGGTGAACCACAGGGGCGGCTGCCGGGGCCCAAGGCGTGCCCGGCTAGCATCGAGGGCGCACCACTTACCGATACTGAGGGGACTGCAGACCGCGTGACCGTGCTTGACGAGATCCTGGACGGCGTGCGTGCCGATCTCGCCGACCGGCAGCGGCGCGTCCCGCTGGACCAGCTCAAGGAGATGGCCAGCCGCGCCGCGTCCCCGTGCGACGCGGCCGCCGCGCTCAAGGCGGACGGCGTGAGCGTCATCGCCGAAGTCAAGCGGGCCAGCCCGTCCCGCGGTGCGATGGCCGAGATCGCGGACCCTGCGGCGCTGGCCGCCGCGTACGAGGCCGGCGGGGCCCGGGTGATCAGCGTGCTGACCGAGAAGCGCCGGTTCAATGGCACGCTGGCGGATCTGGCCGCCGTGCGCAAGGCCGTTCAGGTCCCGGTGCTGCGCAAGGACTTCGTGATCAGCTCCTATCAGCTGTGGGAGGCCCGGGCACACGGGGCTGACCTGGTGCTGCTCATCGTGGCCGCGCTCGAGCAGAGCGCGCTGGTGTCGCTGGTGGAGCGGGCGTCCTCGATCGGCCTGGTCCCGCTGGTGGAGATCCACGCCGAGGAAGAGCTCGAGCGGGCCGTGGACGCCGGCGCCCGGGTGATCGGTGTCAACGCCCGCGACCTGACCACGCTGCGGCTCGACCGCCGGGTCGTCTCCCGGGTGCTGCCGCGGATCCCGGACGGTATCGTCAAGATCGCAGAGTCCGGCGTCCGCGGGCCGCACGACCTGCTCGCCTACGCCGCAGCCGGCGCCGACGCGGTGCTGGTCGGGGAGAGCCTGGTTACCGGCAAGGACCCGCGCACCGCGGTGGCCGACCTGGTCACGGCGGCCTCCCATCCCGCTCTGCGTGGAGATCGCTGATGACCGCCCCCGCTGAATCCGGCACCGCTGCATCCACCGGAACGGCGGCCGGCCCGGCTGAGCCGGGCGCGGCCGTGCCCGACGCCTCCGGTCACTTCGGCCGCTACGGTGGCAGCTTCGCCCCCGAGGCGCTGACCGCGGCCCTCGATGAGCTGACCGAGCAGTACGCCTCGGCCCAGGCGGACCCGCAGTTCCAGGCCGAGCTGGCCCGGCTGCTGCGCGACTACGCCGGCCGGCCGACGCTGGTGACCGAGGTTCCCCGGTTCAGCGCCCGGGCCGGCTGCCGCGTCCTGCTGAAGCGTGAGGACCTGACGCACACCGGCTCGCACAAGATCAACAACGTGCTGGGCCAGGCCCTGCTGGCCAGGCGGATGGGCAAGACCCGGATCATCGCCGAGACCGGTGCCGGGCAGCACGGAGTGGCCACCGCGACCGCCTGCGCCCTGTTCGGCCTGGACTGCGTGGTCTACATGGGCGAGGAGGACACCCGGCGGCAGGCGCTGAACGTGTCCCGGATGCGGATGCTCGGCGCCGAGGTCATCTCGGTCGCCTCGGGCAGCCGCACGCTCAAGGACGCGATGAACGAGGCGTTCCGGGACTGGGTCGCCTCGGTGCAGGATACCCACTACTGCATCGGCTCGGTCGGCGGCCCGCATCCGTTCCCCGTGATGGTGCGAGACTTCCAGCGGATCATCGGCGTGGAGGCCCGGGAGCAGGTGCTGACCCTGACGGGGCGGCTGCCCGACGCCGTGGTCGCCTGCGTCGGCGGCGGCTCGAACGCCATCGGCATCTTCCACGCCTTCATCCCCGACCCTTCGGTCCAGCTCATCGGCTGCGAGGCTGGGGGTGAGGGCCCGGAGCCCGGCCGCAACGCAGCCACGCTCACCGCGGGGTCGGCGGGCGTGCTGCACGGCATGCGTACCTATCTGCTGCAGGACGACGAGGGCCAGACGCTGCCGACGCACTCGATCTCGGCGGGCCTGGACTACCCGGGCGTCGGCCCGGAGCATGTCTGGCTGCGCGAGGGCGGCCGCGCCTCTTACCGCGCCGTCACCGACGACCAGGCCCTGGACGCCTTCCTCGCGCTGTGCCGCACCGAAGGCATTATCCCTGCGCTCGAATCCGCGCACGCGCTGGCCGGGGCGCTGCAGATCGGCCCGGAGTTCGGACCGGACGGCCTGCTCCTGGTCAACCTGTCTGGCCGCGGTGACAAGGATGTGGCCACCGTCTCCGAACGGCTCGGCCTGTGAACCCCGACCCGGCCCCAGCCGCCACAGCCGCCCCCGCCAGC